>DASZPW010000335.1:0-4388 GCA_035550155.1 Chitinophagaceae bacterium
CATTCTGAAAGTAGTGTTCAGCGCTGTCACAGGGGGTTTCTGAAAATCATAGCGTGGCAAGGGAAAGATATATCTGAATTTTTTAATTACAATTTCAATAATATATTTCCGCAATAAAGTCGGCTGATGCGGGATGAAACAATATCATTTGAAAAGTTACAACACTATTTCAATCCAAACTTAGCCAGTTGCATAATTGTTGTTTTATAATCAAGATGATGAAGGCCATGAATGCCAAGGCCGGAAGCCACCTGAACAAACATGGGACGATCTTCAATATAGATTACCTGATTGGGCTCGACCTGCGCCGTATCCAAAGCAATTTTGAAAATATCTGTATCTGGCTTCCTGAAATGAACAAAACTGGAGACTATAAAAAAATCAGCCAATTCATTTAACCCGAATTTGTTAATGCGGTATTCAGCCAGTTCCCTGCCTTCATTGCTTACCACTGCAATTTTTAATTTATATTTTTTTTTCAGTCGCACCAAAAAATTCATCATATCTGGTAACGGTCTTGATTGGTCATACATGAACTGGCGGAATCGTTGACGGCTGAACGACCTTTTTGTGTAAAATATCACCCGCTCCAGGTATTCATCTAGTGTGATCTTTCCTGCTTCGTACGTATCAAAAGTGAGATGATGTCTCTCTTCTGTTTCCTCAGGGTCCAGGTGGAAAAGTTCAATAGCTTTTTTTCGACAACCACGATCCCATCCATTGGTGAGCAATACACCCCCGATATCTGTAAAGATGGTAGTGATGGAAAGTTTTGTTCTCATACAAACAGGAAATTAAATACTAAAAGGTAAGGATAAAAATTTAGGAATTGGAGAAGGATTCCCGCAAAAGCATTGTTCTGCTAATGCCTTTCAAAAACTTTGTACTGCCAAATTGTACGTATGGACCACTATCAAACTCAAAAAATACACGTTTCATTTTTCCAATGCCACAATGGCCGTATTTTTGATAATACATTTTATGCGACGGATATTTTTTTTATTTTTCTTTACCGGGTTGTTGTACCAAAGTTTTGGCCAGTATCAATGGAAATTAGATAAAGACAAAGACGGCATTAAAGTATATCTCTCAGATGTCGCCGGTACAAACTATAAAGCAGTGCGGGTACAATGCACTTTCCCCGGAACTTATATCAAATTATTTTCTTTGCTTAGCAATGTGTCTAGAAATGTGGAATGGGTGTATAATTCGAAAACAAGTTATTTGTTGAAACAAAACAACCCGCTGGATTTTTGGTATTATTCAGAAACACATTTTCCCTGGCCGCTCAGTAATCGTGATGTGGTGATCCATATCCGGATGCAGACAGACAGCATACCGAAATTTTTTACAAGCATTGCTACAGGCGAGCCCGATTTTATAGCTGCAAAATCAGGTAAGGTGCGTATCCCTCATTATTATGCATATTGGAAAGTGACGATGCCTACTGCTCAAACTATTCACATTGATTACATACTCGAAGCGGATCCCGGCGGTAACGTTCCCTCATGGTTGTCCAATGTATTTGTAGATAAAGGCCCGTATGAAACGTTTAGAAAACTCGGCGAGCTTTTGCAACAATGAGATCATTTCAACCGTTCAAACCTCGCCTGAAAAAATCGTAAATATTTTGGTTCATAAACCATCTTTAATCCAGTGATGCGATTGCGGCGTTCATACACTCTCGCTGCCGATTCTGCGATCACATCCATATGTGCCTGCGTGTAAACACGACGGGGAATAGTGAATCGGACCAACTCCAGTTTGGGATGATAATTTTCTCCATTGGGTTTTCTTCCGGCAGAAACAATTCCACGTTCCATTGTTCTTACTCCCGAATCCAAATAGATTTCTGCAGCTAATGTTTGCGCCGGAAAATGATCTTGTGGAATATGGGCCAGGAATTTTTTGGCATCCACAAAAATTCCATGTCCACCGATAGGTTGTACGATCGGCACTCCATAACGCATCATTTGTTCCCCGAGATAGATCACTTGTCCCACACGGGCACGGATATGATCGTCACTCACACTTTCATGAATACCGATAGCCATGGCTTCCATATCACGACCTGCCAATCCGCCATAGGTGTGCAAGCCTTCGTACACGACAACGAGATTTCTTGCTTCTTCAAAAACATCCCGATCATTTATGGCAAGAAATCCCCCGATATTCACCAATGCATCTTTCTTGGCACTCATAGTGGCGCCGTCAGTCAATGAACAGATTTCCTTAACTATTTCTTTTACATGTTTGCGTTCATATCCTTTTTCCCGCTGCTGAATGAAATAAGCATTTTCCGCCACTCTTGTCATATCGTGAATGATACGGATGCCGTGCTTTGTAGTCAATGCTCGCAGGTCTTTTAAATTTTTCATGCTGATGGGCTGGCCTCCGGCCATATTTACACTGGTAGCAATGCTGACATAAGGAATTTTTTTGGCTCCGTATTTCTTAATGAGCTTTTCCAATTTATCCAGGTCAACATTTCCTTTGAAAGGATATTCATTGTCGGGATCATGTGCTTCATCAATGATGATGTCTTCAAATTTCCCGCCGGCCAGTTCCTGGTGTAGCCTCGTAGTGGTGAAATACATATTACCGGGAATGATATCACCTTTTTTAATTAATATTTTCGATAAAATATTTTCAGCTCCCCGTCCCTGGTGCGTTGGGATGAGATATTTATAACCATAAATTTCTTTGACCGTTTCTTCCAGGTGATAAAAATTGCGGCTGCCTGCATAAGCTTCATCACCCATCATCATACCTGCCCATTGGCGATCGCTCATGGCTGAAGTGCCACTATCGGTAAGCAGATCAATATATACATCTTCTGATCTCAACAGGAACGTGTTGTATCCGGCTTCCTGCAGCGCTTTTTTTCGTTGAGCCGGGCTTGTCATTTTCAGTAGCTCTACCATTTTCATTTTATAAGGTTCAGCCCAACTGTGTTTGATAAAATGTTTCATATTGTTTTTAGTTTAGCGGTAAAATGTCTTAGCATTGGTGATTCCTCAATGATCTGCAATCCTCTTATTTCATTTCGTTTATTAAATACTTCGATGATCACTTCAGCTACATAATCGATATGACTTTGAGTATAAACTCTTCGTGGAATCGCTAATCGTACCAATTCCATTTGAGCCGGAATTAATTTTTTGTTCCCGTCATATTTTCCAAACATCAATGAACCGATCTCTACAGCCCTGATCCCGCCTTCAATATATAAAGCGCCTACCAACGCTTGTCCCGGATATTGCTCAACAGGAATATGTGGCAAGAATTTTTTTGCATCCAGATAAACAGCATGGCCACCTGCCGGCTGCATGACCGGCACACCAGCTGCCACCAATTTTTCTGTGATATATTCAATGCTGCGAATGCGATATTGCAGGTAATGTTCATCCATTACCTCATTCAACCCGATAGCGATAGCTTCGAGATCTCTTCCTGCTAATCCACCATAAGTTGGAAAGCCTTCTGTGATGATCAGGAGATTTCGACATTGATCTGCCATCTTTTTATCATGCATGGCAAGAAATCCTCCGATATTGGCAAAAGCATCTTTTTTTGCACTCATGGTGCAACCGTCTGCATAAGAAAAAAGTTCCCTGGCAATTTCAACAACTGATTTGTTTGCGTAACCATCTTCCCTGAGTTTTATAAAATAGGAATTTTCAGCAAACCGACAGGCATCAATGAATAGCGGGATATTATTTTCAATACAGATCTTTTTTACGTCTTTGATGTTTTGCATACTCACAGGCTGACCGCCGCCTGAATTATTCGTGATAGTAATAATGCAAAGCGGAATAGAAGCGGCTCCTTTTTCAGCAATGAATTTTTTTAGTGCATCTGTATCCAAATTACCTTTAAAAGGAGCAGCTACTTCCGGGAATTTTCCCTCACTGCACAATAGGTCAACTCCTTCCGCCCCGGAGAATTCTATATTGGCTCTTGTGGTATCAAACAACGTATTGCTGACGATGAATTTTCCTTTGCCGCCGATGATGCTGAATAAAATTTTTTCCGCAGCCCTTCCCTGGTGAGTGGGAATAATAATGGGCATCCCGGTAATATCTTTTACAATTTTTTCAAAATGAAAAAAGCTTTCGCTTCCGGCATAGGATTCATCACCTTCCATGATGCCGGCCCTTTGATGGCTGCTCATAGCGCTGGTACCGCTGTCAGTGAGCAGGTCGATCAAAACATCTTTAGCGTGAATAAGGAAAGGATTGTAAAAAGCTTTCTGCAAAATGGATATCCTTTCCTCTTTCGTTGTAAAGAAAATTGGCTCAACAGATTTTATTTTAAATGGCTCAATGATGGTGTTCATGGTGAATAACGAATAAATGAAAGCGAGTTAATAATACCGGGACGTAATC
>DASZPW010000336.1:0-2314 GCA_035550155.1 Chitinophagaceae bacterium
TGAAAAATCCGGGAGCAATTACATTTTTTTCTTTTTTCACTTTAATGAATTCCTGCTGAAATCCGGGTTTTCTTCCGCCGATCTCAAGAATGATGCGATTGGCAAAAGGAGAATGATCGGGAGCTATAAAATACGCAGCAATTGCCGTGATAACTGCTAATGCAATTACTATAAGTCCAAATACGGCGCCTTTGTTCTTTTTCAATCTTCGCCATGCGGCAGCCTGGAATGATTGAGGATTTTTCATTAAAAATAAATGTGATCAGTTCCGGATCATACAAATATATCTGTATTGCTCAACATCCGAAGCGAAGAAATAGGTTTCATTACTTTACTTTTCTTCCTTTCCATTCATACCTTCCAAATTGTCCTAAAAGACCAGAAATGATCGTATAAAAAATATGCAGCGGCTGCAAAAAGAAAAAATATTTCATCAATGCCTGTTTGCCAAAAAATGAAGCCACCGCAGTTACGAACGGAAATTCAATAGCAGTTTTTAATATCCAGAGTCCGGCGCAATAGATCCAGTAATAATGATTCCAGCATCCAGCAACGAGTAAAATCAGGAATAACAGGTTGAACATATAGACAAGTAATAAGACGGGGAATATTCTTTTATCATCATAAAAAAGTGCTTTGCTGGCCCAGCGGATACGTTGATTGAAGAATTCTTTCCATGTTTTTGAAGGCTCTGTAACTACGATCGCCGATCTTGATTTTAAATAATGAACAGAGTGGGGATGTTTTTTCCAGATCTTATACATTAGCAGCATATCATCGCCGGAAGCTATAGTATCAATACCGGAAAAGCCATTCACTTCTTTAAAAGCTTTTCTTTCGTAAGCGAGGTTAGCGCCATTACACATGGTTAATGAATTTTTATACACAGCAACAGCAGTGATTCCCTGCAACACCAAAAAATCCAGCGATTGAAATACCTGCAATAGGGACTTATCATTTGCATACATCACCGGAGCAGCAATGAACATTGGATTCTGCTTTTCTCTGAATGCAGCCATGGTATCTAACCATTCTGCAGGTGGCAAGCAATCGGCATCGGTGCAAACGATCCATTCATTTTTGGAGGCAGCAATACCAGCTTCAATGGCTTTCTTTTTATACGAATTGATATTGTCTTCTTTTAGTTGAATTAATTTGACCTCCTGAAATTTCTTTACAACTTCAACGGTTTTATCTGTGGAATGATCGTCGACGACAATAGTTTCAAACAGTTCTGTCGGATAAGTTTGTTGTTTCAGATGTTGAAGTAAAAGTGGAATAGAAACTTCTTCATTCCTTGCTGGAATAATTACAGATATCCGAGTTTTCCTTTCTGAATGGGATGGCGTAAACTCCGGGACAGATCTCCAATTTCGCCAATAGTAGATCATGAGAATGGCATACCCAATGAATAATAGTATAACGATGAGAAGTGGCACCATAATCTGTAGAAACAAATCTAATCATTGCCCGGCGTAGTTAGCAGGGCAGGAAGAATTTCTTTGATATGATTTTCATGAAGTACCTGGTGACCTGAGTGAATTATTTTAAGTAAACAATAGTTTTCGATTCCTTTTTGAAATTTTTTGCCTCTTGCCGGCAATATGATGCGATCATATTTTCCATAAATCAGGTGTACCGGAGTTTTATGGTAGCGGATCTCAGATTTTATATTTACAAGCGAAGGCTTTAATTTTCTGAAAGCGGTCCAGCGGTCATATAGTTGGCTGCGCACTTCATTATTACCGATATAATAATTCACAAATTTGAAAATACTGGAATTAACCAACCCCGCTTTGTTGATCAATTTCAGAAAAGCAAAAAACCAACCGGGGTGTTTCATGGTAAAAGAGAATAATTTATTTCCCAAACTTGTTTGAGTCGTCAGCCAATACCAGAAATTGATCTTTAAACCATCCGGAGCCAGTAAGATCATTCTTTCTATCCGGGCAGGAATAGTTTCGTACAAACTCAGCGCTACACGACCGCCAAGGCTGAAGCCGATCAAAGTCATTTGCTGTTCCATCAGCCCGGGAATTTGTTGAAGAATATTAAGTAGATCAGTTGTGTTAAAATTCAATCCTTCATTCCATTCGCTGCTTCCATGAAAAGGGAGATCAATGGCATAAAACCGGTAATCGTTGCCGGCATATTTTTCCAGGAAAGAAAAAGAGGCTTTATCCTGTCCATAGCCGTGAAAACACAATCCAATCTTGTCTCCAGTGCCGAAGCACCGGTAATGTATCCGGGAATTTTTATAAAGGAGCAGCAGGTCTTCCATAACAGCCCGGTAAATTTTTCTGAAAAATTTAAT
>DASZPW010000337.1:0-1694 GCA_035550155.1 Chitinophagaceae bacterium
TACAAAGAAACACCACTTGATATTATTTTTTGATGAACGATGGACACCGAAGTCAAAAATCATTTCGTACGGGCATGATATCGAAGCGGCATGGTTGATTCGGGAAGCTGCAGAAGTCATAGACGATGAGATTTTATTAAAAGATGTCAAAGAGGTTTCACTGCAAATAGCAAAAGCAACTATCACAGGATTGGATAAGGATGGGGGATTGTTTTATGAATATGACCCTTTACATGATCATTTGAACACACAGAAACATTCATGGCCGCAGGCTGAGGCTATGATCGGGTTTTTTAATACCTGGCAATTGACAGGCGATGAAAAATTCTTAAAACGATCTATGCAAAGCTGGGAATTTGTGAAGAGATATATGCTTGATAAAGATCTGGGAGAATGGTATTGGGGTGTCAATGCTGAATATTCCCCTATGAAACTGGAAGAGAAAGCAGGAATATGGAAATGCCCGTATCACAACAGCAGAGCTTGTATTGAAATAATAAACCGAATAAACAATGTAATATGTTGATCCGTATGAACAAACGACTGGATCGTATGATCCGCTTCTTTTTTATTTCATGTGTCATTTCGGTTCCCACGCAGGCGCAACAAAAATTAAACCCCGGGATCGAAAAAAAAGTAGAACAGTTGCTGAAGCAAATGACTTTAGAAGAAAAAGTGGGGCAGATGGCGCAAGTAGCAATTGATAAGATAGGGCACCTGGACAATGCCAGCCAGATATTTGTAGTAGATGATGATAAACTGAATGATATAGTGATCAACTATAAAGTGGGGTCGCTTTTGAATGTACCACCCGGCACTCTTCTCACAGCGCAACAATGGAACGAAATAATGGAAAAAACTCAGTCTGCAGCCCAAAAAACAAGATTGAAAATTCCGGTGTTGTATGGTCTCGATGATATTCATGGAGTAAATTATGTTGCGGGCACAACTATTTTTCCGCAGGAAATCGGTCAGGCTGCTACATGGAATCGGGCATTGGTCTATAATGTTGGTGTTGTCACTGCTTATGAAGGAAGAGCAGCAGGTGTCCCGTGGACTTTTTCTCCCGTATTAGATTTGGGTGTAAATCCTCTCTGGCCGAGGCTTTGGGAAGGATATGGCGAAGATCCCTATTTGTCCGGAGAATTAGGTGCTCAATTCGTGAAAGGAGTTCAGGATCCATTGGGAAGCAAAGACAAATTAATTGTGAGTCTTAAACATTACATGGATTATTCGGATCCCAAATCCGGTCATGACAGGACCGATTCATGGATACCTGAAAATTATTTAAGAGAATATCACTTGCCATCATTTGCTGCTGCTCTGAAAGCCGGAGCCAGGACCGTGATGGTGAACTCTGCGCTTATTGATGGAATTCCGACACACGTTAATAAACATATATTGACAGATATTTTAAAAAATGAATTGGGTTTTACAGGATTTGTTGTATCCGATTGGGGCGATATTGAAAATGTGTACAAAAGGGATAAGATCACCAATAGTATAAAAGATGCTATTGCCTTAGCTATAAATGCAGGGATTGATATGTCCATGATCCCATATGACTATAAGGAATTTTGTACCGATCTAATTTCATTAGTAAAAGAAGGAAAAGTTTCGCAGGCAAGAATTGATGACGCAGTGAGAAGAATTTTACGGGTGAAGTATGAGATCAATCTGTTTAGTACTCCGCT
>DASZPW010000338.1:0-12470 GCA_035550155.1 Chitinophagaceae bacterium
AAAGCGCCGTACACCTGGGCGCAACGAACTTTTGATGTAATACTTCCAAGATTTGGCTTAACGACCACTTATATCGATGGAACTAAAATTGAAAATTGGGAACAAGCTACCCGAAGCAATACTACATTATATTATCTGGAATCTCCCAATAGCTGGGATTTTGCATTGCAGGATATAAAAGCCATAGCAGCTTTGGCAAAGAAAAAAAGTATTGTGACGATGATTGATAACAGTTATTGCACTCCGGTGTATCAAAGACCAATTGAAATGGGAATTGATCTGAGCATGCAAACAGCCACCAAATATATCGGTGGACACAGTGACGTGTTGGGTGGCGTGTTGAGCGGTTCCAAAGCAATGATCAAAAAAATATTTGACAGTGAGTATTTAAATATCGGCAGTGGCATTCAGCCGTTCAATGCCTGGCTGCTGATCCGCGGCTTGCGTACATTGCCTGCACGACTGGATCGAATCAGCCGGACAACAAAAGAAGTGGTAAAATTTTTAAAAGATCATCCGAAGATCGAAGGAGTACTTTTTCCCCTTGATGAATCGTTTCCCCAATATGATTTAGCGAAGCAACAAATGAGCGGCGCCTGTGGCTTACTTACTTTTATTGTGAAAACTCAGAAGCGAAAGTCCATTGTGAAATTCTGTGAATCGCTGAAACATATCCTGATGGCAGTAAGCTGGGGTGGACATGAGAGCCTCGTTATTCCCAGGTGCGTGGGTATATCAGAAAAAGATTTTGACCCTGCAAATAAAGAGCACAGATATGTACGGATGTATGTGGGAATGGAAGATCCTGAATATCTTATTGCAGACCTACAACAGGCCTTATCATTCAAAGAGTAAAAAAGTCTAAACCGGCTGTCAAAAATCAGCTTTCCCTCACCGCAATTGAACTATTTTTGCGGCCTATGAAGCGTTTTCTAAAACTGGCTTTTTGCCTGCTGATTTTCTCCCGGTCTTTTTCGCAGGAAAAATGGGATCTGCGTAAATGTGTGGAATATGCTTTGCAGAATAATATTTCTGTAAAGCAGGCTGACCTGCAAATTCGTTTTGCGGAACTGGATCTGCAGCAAAGCAGGTTATCACAATATCCATTTGTGAATTTTGGCGGCAATCTTGGCTATAGTTCAGGCCGTAACCAGGACCCGACAAGTTTCAGTCTTATAACTACCGGCTACCTTGCAAATAGTTATTCATTGCAAGCCAGTGTGGATCTGTTTAATTGGTTCACCAAAAAAAATACTGTTGCTGTAAAAGATTATAATCTGCAGGCAACACAAGCAGGGGCACAAAAAGCAAGAGATGATATTTCGTTGAATGTAGCAGTGGCGTATCTGCAGGTGTTGCTGGCAAAAGAGCAATCGAATCTTGCTTCGATACAGGTTGCACAAACCAAATCACAATTGGAAAGCACCCGCAAGCAGGTAGATGCCGGTGCACTTCCGGAATTAAATGCTGCACAGGTGGAATCGCAACTGGCTACGGATAGTTCAAACCTGATAGCGGCAGAAACTTCTGCCCGGGAATTATTGCTTCAGTTAAAAGCATTGTTGAATCTTGATGCTGCAGCGGATTTTGATATTGCTTCGGTTCCGGTGGATTTAGTTCCGGTAGAAAGTTTGGCCGATCTGCAACCGGAAGCTGTATATAATCTGGCATTGGCAAATTTGCCGCAACAAAAAGTAGATGAACTGAATCTGAAAGCTGCGATGAAATCGGTGCAGGTAGCCCGTGGAAATATGTATCCAACCTTTTCATTGTTTGGAAGCCTGGGATCTACCTATAATGATAAAGCCAATGAGATAAAATCAAAAACGCAGATCAATGCACCAATTGGAACGGTAACAGTTGGCGGAACACCATACCAGGTATTTCCGCTGAACCCATTTGATGTGTACAATTATGGAAAGATCAATTATTTTAATCAGCTGAATCAGAATTTCAGACAATCAATCGGCATCAGTGTCAATGTGCCGATCCTGAATGGAGGCAATTTGCGAACAGGCTGGCAACGGGCCAAACTCAGTTTGAAACAAACCGAACTTCAGAAAGAACAAAACAGCTTAACATTAAAACAAGATATTTTTAAAGCGTATAATGATGCTTTGGCAGCATTTGAAAAATATAATGCAAATAAAAAGTCAGTAGAAACGGCGCAGAAAGTTTATGATTTTGCAACAAAACGTTACGATCTGAATTTACTGTCTACTTACGATCTGTTGATCAGTCAGAATAATTTACTGACTGCAAAATCACAGATGTTGTATTCGCATTATGATTATGTTTTTAAAATGAAATTGCTTGAATTTTATAAAGGGCAGGGAATTAAACTTTAAAATTTGTTACTAACATGAATAAAACTGTCAAATGGATATTGATCATTCTGGGGATAGTCATTGTGCTGCTTATTGCCGGGAAAATGATTGTAGGCGGAGGCGATAGTGGCGGAATAAAAGTGGCTACTGAAAAAGCAGCAAAGCGAACGATTATTGAAACGGTGAATGCCAGCGGGAAAATTTACCCGGAAACAGAAGTAAAGATAAGCCCGGATATTTCCGGTGAGATCACTGAGTTGGATGTTCAGGAAGGAGATACCGTAAAGAAAGGGCAGGTGCTGGCTCGCATCTATGCTGACATTTATGCACTGCAAAAAGATGTGGCCGCATCAAGAGTAAATCAGTCGCAAGCCACTGTAGCAAACAGCGAAGAAGCGCTCAATGCACTAAAAGCAAACCTGGACCTGGCTAAACAAAATTATGATAGAAATAAAACATTGTTTGATCAGAAAGTGATCTCGAAAGCAGAACTGGAGCAATATGAAACAACATATCGGACTGCATTGGCGAACTATAATGCAGCAAAACAAAATATCCTCAGCCTGAAAGCGGGAGTACAATCTGCACAAACCGACCTGACTTCAGCAGCTAAAAATTTAAGCCGTACCACATTGACAGCTCCGATGGATGGGGTCATCACATCATTGAAAGTGAAAGAGGGAGAACGAGTGGCGGGCAATAGTTTCACTTTAGGAACCGAGATGATGACCGTATCAGATATGAGTGTGATCGAAATTCGGGTGGACGTTGGAGAAAATGATATTGTGAAAGTGAATATCGGTGATTCTGCAGATGTAGAAGTGGATGCGTATAATAACAGAAAATTCAAAGGGATCGTCACAAAGATCTCCAGTAGCACCAACGCAACAGCAGCCACGTCAGCAACTAATGATGTGACCAATTATGAAGTAAGAATACGCCTGATCAGGGATTCTTACAAAGATCTTATCACAACCACTTTTCCATTCCGGCCCGGAATGAATGCAAGCGCTGATATTAAAACCCGTCAACAAGACAATGTTTTATCGGTTCCGATCACTGCAGTAAATGCACGAGTAAAAGGGAGCGATAAAAACCTGGAAGAAAAGAAAAAGGAGGAAAGCAAGATGAAGGAAGATAATAATGGGATGCAAAATGACAATGATGCTTCCGCTTCTGACGAACTGGAAGAAGTGGTTTTCGTATTACAAAAAGATGGTAAAGTAAAAAAGACCGTTGTGACTACCGGCATACAGGATATTAATTATATAGAGATCCGCAGTGGTTTGAAAGAGGGTGATGAAGTGGTGATCGGTCCTTATTCGGCAATCAGCAAAACATTGAAAGATGGAGCAAAAGTGAAAGTGGTTCCAAAAGATAAATTATTTCAGAATTAAACTGATCATGAGTTTCCCAAAGAGTTCTGTTCACAGGACTCTTTTTGTTTCAGCCAATTGCTGAAGCGACTTTCTTACCTTTATTTTTTAAAATCTTTTTAAAAAGGTTTTGAACTATGGACCGTCATTTTGGAATAATCGGAGGTGGCAGTTGGGCTACAGCGCTGGCGAAGATTCTTACCGATAAAAAGCATACTGTCAATTGGTGGATACGAAGCCATGAAATAATCAGCAATCTTCAGCAGCGGGGAAATAATCCACACTATCTGAGCTCCGTTGATTTTGACATTTCCCTGCTTTCTCTGTCGAATGATATCAGAACTGTGATAAGGAATTCTGATGTATTAGTCATTGCTGTGCCATCAGCTTACGTCGAACAAAGTATCGGAACAGTGCCGGCCGCTGATTGGAAAAATAAAAAAATAGTTTCTGCCATAAAAGGATTATTGCCCGATAAAAATGTGTTATTGAATTATTATCTACAGCAGCAGTTTACTATTCATCTTGAAAATTATTTTGCTGTTCTGGGTCCCTGTCATGCTGAAGAGGTGGCTGCAGAAAAATTATCCTATCTTACTTTTTCAGGTATTGATCTCATCACCGCATCGGAGATCGCTACACATTTTAATACAGATTATATCAACACGATCGTCAACCCGGATATATTAGGAGTACAATATGCCGCTGTGCTAAAAAATATTTATGCATTGGGTGCCGGTATTGCTCATGGATTGGATTATGGCGATAATTTTTTGAGCGTTTACATTGCAAACGCAGCTGATGAAATGGCGGGGTTTTTAAAAAAATTCGGTGTAGAACATATCGTTGTTGGTGAACACGAAGGTGAAGATCCATACACGCATCGAAAAACTCCTAACTATGCAGCTTCAGTTTATCTTGGTGATCTACTGGTAACCTGTTATTCATTATTCAGTCGCAACCGTACATTCGGCAGCATGATCGGGAAAGGCTATTCTGTGAAGGCGGCACAAATGGAATTGAATATGGTGGCCGAAGGTTATAATGCTTCAAAATGTATTTATAATATCAATCAATCTGTTGGCGCTGCAATACCAATTGCTGAAACTATTTACCGGATCCTTTGGGAAAACGTTAAAGCTTCAACCGGGTTTAAACGCATTGAACAGAGTTTGGTCTGAAATATGAGACCACAATTTTAAGTTCTATGCCTATTTCTTACAATGGATTCGGACCACTGGCCATTTTAATCATGGTGCTTTGCCTGGTAGCTTCTGAAGCTTACAAAAAACTCCGGCATAAACAGAGACATCATTAAATCCCTTAATTTTAAGTAAACAAACGTTTAGGCCATGATCCAGTTTTTCCAGATTCTATTCCTGGTTGCTTCCATCGTTCTGATTGTTCTCAATGTTATTCATTTTAATAAATACAGGGAATCAAAATTACACCCTGATACCAAACCACATCCCATTCGTTGGTTTGATTTTATTTTGACCAGCCTTGTAGCAGTAGGTTGTGCTATAACAACAATAATCGGGTTGCTAAAAAAATAAAGACGCAGCAATTCCATCAGCGAGAAATTTCCCTTCTTTGGTCAATACTAAATGATTTTTATCCAGTTTCATTAATCCGATGTCAATATATCTTTTGCTTGCAGCTTGTAGCTTGTCACTTGACAGGGTATCAATTTTTCCAAGATCCAATCCTTCCATTGTCCGTAAGGAGATCATGATGTATTCGTTGAGTTGTTGAGCAGATGTGAGCTCTTCTTTTTCAAAAGGGATGATCCCTTTATTTATTGATTCGATATAAATATTATTGTTAGAAATATTCCATTGCCGTGCCGTGCCGTTAAATGAATGTGCCGAAGGTCCAAGCCCCAAATATTTTTTGCCCTGCCAGTAGGAAGTATTATGACGACTGCGAAAACCAGGTTTGGCAAAATTGGAAATTTCGTAATGTTCATAGCCTGCATTTGTAAGCCAATCCATCAGCAATAAAAATTGTCCGGATTGCTTGTCGGGATCTATGTTTTCTTTTTCATGTCGCCGGATCATCTTATACAGTTGGGTTTTTTCTTCTACAGTCAGTGCATAGCAGGAAACATGCGGAACAGATAAGTTAATGACTGTATCTACATTTTGTTTCCATTTTTCATTTGTCAATATAGGAATGCCATAAATTAGATCAACAGAAATATTATCAAAATGCCGGATGGCTAATTGCAGATTTCGTATGGATTGTTCGGCATTGTGGGCCCGGTTCATCCATTTCAGATCTTCATCAAAAAAACTTTGAATGCCGATGCTTAGCCGATTGATCCCTGCTTCTTTCCAGCCGGTTAACTTTTTTTCACTGATATCATCCGGGTTAGCTTCGATTGTAATTTCTGCAAACTTTGAGATAGAATAAACTGATCTGATCTTGTCAATTTGCAATTTTAAATCTTCGACTTCCATTAAACTTGGCGTGCCACCTCCGAAATAAATCGTTTCAATCGGCTCCTTCAATAAATAATTTTGTTGCAGCGCCGTTTCCTTCAATAAAGCAGCAACAAATCCGTTTTTATTTCTCAGTGAAGTGCTGAAATGAAAATTGCAATAATGGCAAGCTTGTTTGCAGAATGGTATATGGATATAAATTCCGGCCAAGCGGTTTGCGATTTAATGAATAATTTTAATCTCTGTGTATCCGCCTTTGGCGGAAAGCCGAATGACAAGATTAAGACTGCAAATATCGGTTCTTGTTTTCCATTTATTTTGCCTGAATGCGATGGGGCAGAATATGTACAATCTTTTTATAAAAGGTGTAGATAAAGATTCTTCTTTTTTTGTTTCAAACCTCGCATTTCCTACTTCGTTTAATTCCAGGTTTGAGTGTGCGGATTTTATCAACAAGTTGCCTGCTTACCTGCAATCGAAAGGTTATTTTACTGCTTCGCTGGATAGCATTCAGTACGACAGCACTTTTGCCCAAATCATTATTTTTCTCGGCGAATCGTATCGTTGGGTCTCATTGGATACAAAAAAGGTTGATCCCGCCTTACTGGAAATTGCCGGATGGAAGGAAAAAGCATTTAACAGCAAACCTGTGGATTTTTCGCAAGTGCAGCTCATAGAAAAAAGAATGCTGGATTACCTGGAAAATAACGGGCATCCTTTTGCAAAAATTTCTTTGGACAGTGTCCATATTGTAGAGGATAAAGTATCTGCATTGCTGCAAGTAAACCAGGGTCCTCCATATAAAATTGACAGCATCAGGGTTTTTGGAAATGCTAAAATTTCGGGTAATTATTTACAGAGATATCTGAACATTCCGAATGGAACCTATTATAGCAAAGAAAAATTGGCGAACATCAATAAAAAACTTCGGGATCTTCCATACATAGAACAGGAACGTCCTTTTGATATTTCTATGTTGCCTACAGGATCGGTAGTAAACCTTTATCTTAAACAGAAAAAAAGCAACCAGGTATATGCGATCATCGGGTTTCAACCTAACAGTGATGCTACCAGTAATAAAAAACTTTTGATCACCGGTGAAGGAAATCTGAATCTGAAAAATGCATTAGGCGCCGGAGAAACTATCGGCTTAAATTTTCAGGCACTGCAAGTGCAATCGCAGCGCCTGAATATTTTATATCAGCATCCATATATTTTAAATTCCCCTTTTGGAATAGATTTCAATTTTGACATGTTTAGAAAAGACAGCAGTTTTCTTAATGTGAACCTGCAATTAGGAGCACAGTATGTTCTTTCTTCCACACAAACAGGAAAAATTTTCATACAGCGATTTCAAACGATTGTTAATGGGGCTGATAAAAATTTTGTTTTACAAAATTACCAACTGCCGGATGCGGCTGATGTCAGTACTGTAAATGCCGGTATTGATTATGAATTTAATAATACCAATTATAAATTGAACCCGAAGAAAGGCAACAATTTCACTATCATTACAACGATTGGAACAAAAAAGATCAAAAAAAACAATGATATCCTGACCTTGAAAGATCCCAATAATCCTTCCTTTGATTTTGGAACACTGTACGATACGGTAAAATTGAAAACGTATCAACTTCGTATGTTATTGACTGCCGAAAAATATTTACCAATAGGTAAACAGAGTACAATAAAAACGGCTATTAACGGCGGCTTTTTGCAAAGCGGAAATATCTTCCGGAATGAATTATTCCAGATCGGCGGATATAAATTATTGAGAGGGTTTGATGAACAAAGCCAGTACCTGTCTCAATATGCCATTGCAACTGTTGAATACCATTACCTGATCGGTTTGAATTCTTATTTCTATGCATTGGTGGATGGAGGCTGGGGGAGAAACAATAGCCAGAATATAAGCGCCAACTATTCGTATTTTGGCACCGGGTTAGGTCTTGCTTTCGAAACAAAAGCAGGTATTTTCAACCTGGCATGGGCGGTTGGAAAGAGAAATGATACGGAATTAAACCTCCGGCAATCAAAAATTCATTTTGGATTCGTGAATTATTTTTAAAGCATCATCTGGTTAGAATATTTTTGTACCATAATTATTTTTCTTGAGATATATTTTTATCTGCATTTTATTTTCTCTGTTATTCCCAAACTGTCTTTCCGCCCAAACGGGGCCAGACTCCTTACATTCAGTTCACGATTCATTGAATCTAAATGTTGATAGTAATACAGCCCAAACAGGCAATTTTTATTTTCAGGAAGATTCTGTGTCCAAAAGGCCTGAAAAACCCGGTATCTGGCATGTCTCAATAAGAAAAGATTTTTTTTCAGGCGATTTTAACCGGGAGATTTTACAAAGGCATCCGTATTTTGGATTCACTGTACCGACAACTACAATTGTATCTTATTCAAAAAAATTTGCAGGGAAAGAATTATTATTTTATACAATGATCGCTTTTTTGCTGGCCTTTGCGTTACTGAAGCGTCTTTTTCCAAAATATTTTACTGACCTATTCCGGCTTTTCTTTCGAACTACTTTAAAACAAAGACAGATCCGGGAACAGCTGATGCAATCACCATTGCCGTCATTATTATTTAATGGTTTTTTTGTGCTGGCATCTGCTTTATATATTGATCTTTTATTGCAACACTTTAATCTGAATGGGGTCAATGATTTTTGGAAAATGTTTTTGTATTGTGGTTTAGCCATATCAGTTGTTTACCTGGTCAAATTCCTTGGGCTTAAAGTTTCCGGATGGATATTCAGCGCTGCGGAGGCAACAAATTCTTATCTGTTCATAGTATTTATCGTAAATAAGATGATCGGCATCTATTTGTTGCCATTTTTGGTGCTACTATCATTTACACAGGGAAATATTTACCAGGTTTCGCTGACACTTTCATGGTGTGGAATAGGAGCTTTATATTTTTATCGATTTATTTTATCATACGGAGCTGTTCGTAATCAGGTCAAAGTCAACCCCTTTCATTTTCTTTTGTACATATGTGCATTTGAGATAGCACCTTTATTACTGATCTATAAATCATTGCTATTCTTTTTCAACAGAACTACGTAACTTTGCAGCCAAATTTAGGCAATCTGATTATGGTAAAAGACGGGGTTAACAAGGCTGAGGCTCAGGCCAAAACGATTCAGAAAATTCTAATTACCCAACCGAAACCTGAAAGCGAAAAATCTCCATATTTTGAGCTTTCCCGGAAATATAACGTGGAGCTCGACTTCTATCCTTTTATCAAGCTGGAGGCTATTTCCGCTAAGGATTTCAGAAAGCAAAAGATCGAAATCCAGAATTATACCGCAGTGATCTTTACCAGCCGCAATGCGATCGACCATTTTTTCAGGATATGTGAAGAAATGAAGATCAACATTTCTCAGGACACCAAATATTTCTGTATCACTGAAGCTGTGGCATTGTACCTTCAAAAATTTATTCTCTACCGCAAGCGTAAAGTTTTTTATGGCAGTGATGGCACGAATAAGAGCATGTTTGATGTGATCAATAAACATAAAGGGAATGAAAAATTTCTTTATGTATGTTCCGAAAATCAGCAGGATAACGAAATATGCAACTGGCTAAAAGGAAATAATTGTGAATTCTCACTTGCTTTCATGTATCGTACCCAAAGTAGTGATGTAAAAGAGATCCTTGTGAAAAATGATTATGACATTATTTGTTTTTTCACTCCCAGTGGCGTTAAAAGCCTGTTTGATAACGTACCCAAATTTAAACAGAACGGAACAGTAATTGGTGCTTTTGGCAATAACACTTCAAAAGCAATAGAAGAAGCCGGTTTGAAACTGGGGATCAAAGCACCCCAACCTCAAATGCCGAGTATGGTTTCTGCGCTGGAACAATTCCTGGCGATGCATCTTAGAAAAAAATAAACTTTCTGTAAAACGAAATACAATGATGAGGCACTTCAACCAGGTGCCTTTTTCATTTTACGCTATATTCAGCGAACTTCGTCTTAATTATCTGACTTATCAATGCATACCAATAAACTCATCACGGAAACGAGCCCATATTTGCTTCAGCATGCTCATAACCCCGTAGATTGGTTTGCATGGGGCGAAGAAGCATTGCAAAAAGCAAAGAATGAGAATAAACCTATTTTAGTTAGTATCGGATATTCGGCTTGTCATTGGTGTCATGTCATGGAACGGGAGAGTTTTGAAGATGAAGCTACTGCCCGGATCATGAACGAGAATTTCATTAACATTAAAATCGACCGGGAAGAACGACCCGACCTTGATCATATTTACATGGATGCTGTTCAGGCTATGACCGGCAGCGGCGGTTGGCCCTTGAATGTTTTTCTGACTCCGGATGGAAAGCCTTTTTACGGAGGTACTTATTTTCCTCCTAAAAGAGCATTTAACCGGCCTTCCTGGCAAGAAGTATTGCAAAGCGTAGCACTGGCTTTTCAACAAAAAAGAAATGAGGTCGATGCACAAGCAGAAAATCTGACTGGGCATTTATTGCAATCCAACTCTTTCGGATTAAACAATGATGTAGACAGGGATACAATATTTAATAAAGAAAATACTGTTGAGGTTCTTAATAATATTTTAAAATCGTCAGACAAAGAATGGGGTGGGTTTGGCAAAGCCCCTAAATTCCCTCAATCATTTGCAATACTTTATTTATTGCGCTATCATCATCTTACCGGAGATCAAGATGCATTAAGGCAGGCATTGTTGAGCATTGATAAAATGATCGATGGGGGCATTTACGACCAGGTCGGTGGGGGTTTTGCCCGTTATGCTACCGACAATGAATGGCTGGTGCCGCATTTTGAAAAAATGCTTTATGACAATGCTTTGCTGGTTTCAGTTTTAAGTGAAGCATTTCAATTGACCGGGAATATAAGATATAAGGAAGTGATCGAAGAAACTATGCAATGCATTCTCCGGGAATTGTTTTTTGAAGAAGGAGGCTTTTATGCTGCTTTAGATGCCGATAGCGAAGGCAAGGAAGGCAAATATTATGTGTGGGATTATGCCGAAGTAAAAGATCTGTTGGGACAAGATGCTGGTATTTTTTGTGAATATTATGATATTACTCCCAATGGCAATTGGGAAGGAAAAAATATTCTCCGGGTGAAAGAACCGATAGATATTTTTTCAACCGGAAAAAAATTAAACGCTGAATCGCTCAGAGATTTATTGAAAAACTGTCGTGAAAAATTATTAGTTGAGCGAAGAAAGAGAATTCCTCCTGTTACAGACGATAAGATCATCCTGGGATGGAATGCATTGATGAATAGTGCCTGCAGTAAAGCATATGCGGCTACAGGAAATGAGACATATCGTGAACTTGCAATCAGGAATATGAATTTTTTATTGAAGAAATTTTCTGTTGGAGGGAAAAATGAATTCTGCCATACCTGGAAAAAAGGAAAGGGAAAATTTCCTGCTTTTATTGACGATTATGCTTTTATGATCCGTGCTTTGATACACCTGCAAATGATCACAGGTACTAACGATTGGCTGATACGGGCAAAAGAGTTAGCTGAATTTGTTATTCAGAATTTTTCAGAAGAAGGAACCGGTTTTTTCTTTTACACAAAAAAAGATCAGGCTGATGTCATTGTCAGAAAAAAAGAAGTGTATGATGGGGCAGTTCCATCCGGAAATTCAATGATGGCATATAACCTTTATCATTTGGCTATTTTGTTTGAAAAAGATGAATGGAGGCAAAGAAGTTTTAATATGATAACATCCCTTGGTAAAGCAATCGTCAATCACCCCGTATCATTTGGATTATGGGCTTGCATATTTCAGGAGCTTATTGCCGGAACTGATGAAATTGTGATTACGGGCAAAAATTCTTCATTCCAACAGAGCCAACTACTTAAATATTACATTCCTCACTGTATTATCATCTCTTCCGGAATTACGGACCAAGCCTTCCCTTTATTGGCGAACAAGCCGGTGACGGACGGGCTTTTATTATACCTGTGTCGGAATTTTTCCTGCCTGCCGCCAGTAAAAACCACAAAAGAGCTTATTTCTTTGATAAACAACCCCAAGCGGGGGTAAATAATTTTTAGTTAATACAATAAAACCGATAACATACCCGTTAGAATTTTTACTCTGAAAAATACGCTTTGATTTAAAAAATATAAACACTAACGTTGTGAAAGAGAAGAACCCAAAATATTATATTTGCCCAATACCCTTTAAGTGTATGAAAATGAAAAACCTTTACTATGCCTGTTTTGCAGCACTAAGCGTTATAATGCTTACCAGCTGCGGAATTTTCGGTAAAAAGAGTAGCAGTGGTTCAACACTC
>DASZPW010000339.1:0-2167 GCA_035550155.1 Chitinophagaceae bacterium
TTTATGATCCGGCAATGAAACAAGCCGGATGTTGAAATTCCGGTTAATGCTTCCATTAGTTTGTGTCGCATATTTTGCATCCGGAGATAAACGATAAAAATTAGTTCCGTCAAAAATATCCGGAGTAACTCTTACTGTATCCGTATTGTTGAGGTTGATGCGGTACAAATATCTTTGAGTGGCATCATAGGGGCTGGCGATAAAATAAATATTTTCTCCTGCAGCATCGTAGGCGGTCATATCAGCATCAAAATTTCCTTTGGTGAGCAGTTCTTCATTTTTTCCATCTCTTGACACTTTATAAATATGCATCCAGCCATCTTTTTCGCTGGTCCATAAGAAGGATTTTCCATTTTCAACCCAGGTCCAGGAAGGTCCGTCCCAGCCAAAAGGTTTGATC
Source organism: Chitinophagaceae bacterium (assembly GCA_035550155.1). GTDB lineage: Bacteria > Bacteroidota > Bacteroidia > Chitinophagales > Chitinophagaceae > UTBCD1. The sequence goes on from DASZPW010000339.1 coordinate 401, forward strand.
ACATCCACCCATGCTTCATCTTTATCTGTATAAATTTTATTGGCTTTGCCGGTGGTGGGATTGCACATATAAAGAGTAGCTTCATTTTGCTTCCTGTTCAGCTGAACCACCATGATCTCTTTATTATTTCCTGCCCATTCCATTCTTGGCAAATAATTATTTTCCGGATCGCCGGGTATTTGCAGCCAGTTGGTCTTTTTTGTAGCTAATGAGATCACCCCGATTTTAACATTCGAAGGCTTTACTCCTGCCACCGGAAATTCTACCGGTACTACAAAAGGATAAAGTGAATCGGTCGTGTTAAGCATTAAATAATTCGGCGTAGGCCTTGCGTCCACTCTCCAGTATGCAATGCTCTTGCTATCCGGGCTCCAGCGAAATCCGTCGCGGCAACTTAGTTCTTCTTCATACACCCAATCAAACGTTCCGTTGATGATCCGGTCGGTTCCGTCTTTGGTGAGCTGAGTGATTTTTCCAGTGGTCAGATCTTCCACATATAAATTGTGCTTGCTTACATAGCCTGCATTTTTATTATCAGGAGAAAATTTTGCAAACATTAATGAAGAAGATGGTAACCCTTTTCCAAGTTGTTTGCCTTTGCCGGAATTAAGATCGAAGTACCAATAGTCGCCCCTGGTATTTCCACGCCACACTCTTTTTGAATTAGTATAGATCAATATTTTTTTGCAGTCAACACTCCATACAATCGCTTCTGTTCTTGTAGTCAGACCGGAGGATTTGATCTGTTCTGCACTTAAAATAAGTTTTTTATTATTGAGGTCGTCTGCACTATACAGGTAAATACTGCCCTTCTCACTGATCCAGAAATCATGGGAGTCGGGCAACCATTGTAATCGATTGATCGGAATTTCTCCCTGGGGAAGTGTGGCTTGCTCAAAAGCCCTTTCTTCTTTATTAAAATTAATGGGCTGTGCAACGGTAACAAACGTTGCTATGACCAGCAACGCTGAAAGAAAATATCTTTTCATATTGGCATGTGTTTTAATAGAAAAGTAAATTTAGGGAAATGAAGAAGAAAGAATATGGAAATGTGATGAACGTTCTTATTTTTTCATGTCATCCAATTTCTTTTGAAGTACAAACATCTCATCTCTCAACCTTGCTGCTTCCATAAAATCAAGATCACGGGCTGCCTGTTCCATCTGTTTTTTGATTTTACCAATGGCCTTTTCCATTTGAGGAATGGTTTTGTACTCTGCCTGTTCCTCCGCAGCTACTGTTACCAGTTCTTCATCCGGACCGATGGCATACGGATTCTTCATATCATATCCTTTTACGTCCAGCACGGATGTTTGTGCGAAGACCTGCTCTTTACTTTTTTTGATCGTTCTTGGAGTTATATTATGGTCAATATTGAAAGCGATCTGTTTTTCTCGTCGTCGATTGGTCTCGTCAATTGTTTTTTGCATGCTTTCCGTCATAGTATCCGCATAAAAAATTACCAAGCCATCCACATTTCTTGCTGCCCGGCCGGCTGTTTGAGTTAGTGATTTTTCATTTCGCAGGAAACCTTCCTTATCTGCATCCAGGATAGCGACCAATGAAACTTCGGGCAGGTCCAAACCTTCACGCAAAAGATTGACACCAACCAACACATCAATTTCACCCAATCTTAATTGTCGAAGGATCTCCACTCTTTCTAAAGTATCTACTTCGCTGTGAATATATTTTGACTTGATATTGATGCGATGCAGATATTTGTCCATCTCTTCGGCCATTCGCTTGGTTAATGTCGTTACCAAAACA
>DASZPW010000340.1:0-9336 GCA_035550155.1 Chitinophagaceae bacterium
GGATTATGGTTCGGCGCTTATGCAGAAAGCTTGGTAGATGATATTATTACGGTAAAAGCGGCTTATGATGTGGTAAACAAAAATCCTTTGGGCTCTGCTGCTGGTTATGGTTCATCCTTTCCGATTAACAGAACACTCACTACAAAATTATTAGGATTTGAGAATCTTAATTATAATGTGGTATATGCACAAATGGGAAGAGGGAAAACAGAGCGAATCGTAGCGATGGCTTTGGCAAATATTGCAGATACGCTATCAAAACTCAGTATGGATGCCTGTTTGTACCTGAACCAAAATTTCGGATTCATCAGTTTTCCTCCGGAACTGACAACGGGAAGCAGCATTATGCCTCACAAAAAAAATCCGGATGTATTTGAACTGATCCGTTCACACTGCAACCAAATAAAGGCTTTACCGAATGAGATCATGCTGATGACCACGAATCTTCCGTCCGGCTATCATCGTGACCTGCAATTACTGAAAGAACATTTGTTTCCGGCTTTTAAAACCTTAAAAGATTGTATTGAAATCGCAGGATTAATGTTATCAAATATCGAGATCAAAAAAGATATCCTTGCTGACGAAAAATACAAATATCTCTTTAGTGTGGAAGAAGTGAACAAATTGGTGAATGCCGGGATGCCTTTCCGTGATGCTTATAAAAAAGTGGGAATGGATATCGAGGCCGGGAATTTTAAATACAATACTTCAGTTCATCATACACATGAAGGAAGCATCGGTAATCTTGGTACAGAAGAAATAAAAAAACAGATGTTAAAAATTACCGAATCGTTTTCTTTTCAAAATATTCACCAAGCTATTGAAGTATTACTACGTTGATACCATGTAACACAAGTTTTTGCTTACATCGTCTTATATCATAAATTTATGTGTTTAGCATCATTTGCCCGCAATTGATAAACCGGCATTGATACAAAACCAATCAACTGGCATATGAGAAAAATATTTTTTGTTGTATTCCTTTTTATAAAAATTACCGGTTTTGCACAAAGTAATTATGTTGATAGTTTAAAATTGCAGTTGTACAGAACAACAAACCCACTTGATAGTTTTAGTATCATCATTAAGCTTTCCGAATTCAACTTTGTGTTAAGTGGTGGTGAGGCTGATGAAGCCACTGCCATACGGCTTCTTTCCATTGCACAGAAACTTAAAAATGATTCGCTGCTTGCTATCAGCTACAACTGGATCGGCTCTTATTTTGCATTCACAAAAGGAGATAATACTGCAGCACTCGAATATTATTTTAAAGCGCTGCCTCTGGCTGTAAAAGCAAACGATAAGCGGCGCATAAGCTCTTTGTATTTTGATATTTCACTTGTTTATTTTACTCTTCAGAACAAAGAAGAAGCTGTAAATAATTTACGCAAGGGAAATGAAAACCTGCCCGATGCCTCATCGCCAATGTATCTGTTTATGCTCATGCAATATCAACGGGGCATGTCTCAGTATTATATTCTTACACGACAAAATGATTCTGCACTCTATTATACACAACAATTATCAGCAACAAGTCTTAAATTAAAAAGCCTTTCATTTCAATATGGAGCATTGTACCTAAGCGGGCAAGTTTACATGCAAATGAACGATAAGGATATGGCCGAGGTTTACTTTAAAAAAGCTGTTGCTATGACTCCATCCATAGAAAGTAGCGCTGGCAGACTTAGCTTTTATGAGATCTACATTCCTTTTTTGTTTGACAATGGAAATATACATGAAGCCCGTAACCAGGCAACTGAATTAATGGAATTGGGATTAAAGGACAATAACAATAACATAAAACTTTCCGCTGCAGGATTTTTACGCCGGGCATTTGATTCACTACATCAAATAGACAGCGCCTATTATTATGCAAAAATGAAAGACGCACTAAGCGATTCTGTTTTTAACCAAAATAATCAGAACACCATCTCATCATTGGCTTTTAAAGAACAACTTCGTGTAATGGAGGATACGGCCAGGAAAGCTGAAGAGGAACAGCAACGAAAAGAAAACATTCAATACGTTTTAATTGCTTTAGGCATACTTACGTTGATCATCTTTTATTTATTACTCAGCCGCAGTTTTATCACCAATAGCAAACTGATTGAATTCTTTGGAGTAATCGCTTTATTGATCATATTTGAGTTTTTAAATTTATTACTGCATCCTTTCCTGGAACGGATAACACAACACTCACCTATTTTAATGTTATTGGCATTAGTTTGTATTGCAGCATTACTGGTTCCGATGCATCATAAAGTTGAAAAATGGGCCACTGCTAAATTAGTAGAAAAAAATAAAAAGATAAGACTGGCAGCTGCAAAGAAAACCATTCAGCAATTAGAGACAAATGAAGCCGATAAATCAGGTTAGAAGTACAAACTAATTTTTACAACCCATATTTATCCACCAGGTAAATAAACGCTGCCATATTGATAGCTCCTAATTCCAATTCTCTTTTATTTACATTTTCAAAAACATCGTTGCGGGCATGATGATAATCAAAATACCGTTGTGAATCGGGAGAAAGTTCGCCAGCAGGTGTTTTTAAAATCCTGTTTAATGGATTAACATCGGAACCGCCACCCCCCTGGTTAATTTCATATACGCCATACGGTAAAAAAAGCGGAATCCAACTTCTCACTTTCTCCATTTGCTCAGGTGTTCCTCCAAAACTAAATCCTCTCGGGGTGAAGCCACCGTTATCACTTTCCAATGCAAAAATGTGTTTCTCATTATTAGCTTTTGCTTCTTCGGCATATTTCTCTCCTCCTCTTGAGCCATTTTCTTCATTCATGAATAAAACAAAGCGTATGGAATGTTTCGGTTTATATCCAAGCGCTTTAAACGTCCGGAGTATTTCCATGGTTTGTGTTACACCGGTTCCATCATCATGTGCTCCTTCTGCAAGATCCCAGGAATCCAAATGACCTCCGACAGTGATGAACTCATTGGGAAATTCAGAACCGGTTAATTCGCCGATCACGTTGTGCCCGATCGTGTCGGGCAAAAAATGTCCATACGTAGTGAGTGAAACTTTCACTGATGATTTTTGTAATTGAGCATCGAGCCAATCAGCATCCTGCAAACCGATTGCCACTGCAGGGATCTTTGGATACGCCGTATCATATCGTGTAGCACCTGTATGAGGATTATTGTCTGTGCTATGACTCATACTTCTCACTATAACCGCAACGGCACCGAATTTAGCAGCACGGCTTGGGCCCGCACCCCGATAACGCACCGCATCACCATACGATTCAAAAGTGTGAATGAATGTTGGATTAAAATGATAATTATAAAAAACTATTTTCCCTTTTACCTGGTCTTTTTTTGATTCCAGGTCATCGAAATTTTTTACTTCTAACACATCTGCACTAATGCCTTTCGGGCCGCTACCATATGAATCTCCTAATGCAGTTACATCCAAAGGCTTTTTTACTGAGCCATTATATCTTGCCACTGCTTTGTCTTGTCCGCCTCTTACCCAATGCGGCACCATGCATTCCTGTAACCATGCTTTATCAGCGCCGCTTTCCTGCATTGTCTTTAATCCCCATTGTTCTGCTTTCACCATTTTCGGCGAGCCGGATAATCGTCCGCCAATCTTTTTAGTGAGATAATGAAGATTGTCGTATGCTTTTCCGTTAATGAGAATTTCATCGGCAATTTGGCGTATGAAAAGAGAATCTTCATTCTGTGCAAAGAGATTTACTGAAATAAATAAAAGTACCGCTGCAGAAATAAGTCGTGTCATTTCATTGATTTTAGATAAAAATAAATCAATCTTCGATTCAGAAAACAAATATTTAAGACAAACAGTAAACTTCTATTGATTATAAGTGTTTACCTTAGAGTTTGTCATATTACAATTATGTATGCCATTCTTTCAAAGCATGGGATACATTTCATACACATACAGAAATAATTTATGAGAATTGGAATAGTTTGTTATCCCACTTTTGGAGGAAGCGGAGTATTGGCCACCGAACTTGGAAAAGCGCTGGCACAAAAAGGCCACCAGGTTCATTTTATCACCTACCGTGAACCCGTTCGGCTGGATGTATACGTTCCGAATATCTTTTATCATGAAGTACATGTGCCCACTTATCCGCTATTCGATTATCCGCCTTATGAAACTGCATTGGCGAGTACCATGGTGGATGTGATCAAGAACAACAATCTTGATCTGTTACATGTTCACTACGCTATACCACATGCCTCGGCTGCTTATATGGCTAAAAAAATTCTTGAAAAAGAAAATAAACGTATTCCTGTAATCACAACATTACACGGTACTGATATTACGCTGGTGGGTCGTGATAAAACTTATGCGCCGGTAGTTACATTTTCTATAAATGAAAGCGATGCGATCACTGCAGTATCGGAAGATCTGAGGGATGAGACATATCGGTCTTTTAAAATTGAAAAAGATATTGAGGTCATATACAATTTTGTAGATGTAGCCCGGTTTAACAGGAAACCTATTGATGCGTTCAAAAAAGCCATTGCACCTGATGGAGAAAAAATATTGCTGCATGCATCCAATTTCAGGAAATTAAAAAGAGTGTCTGATGTTGTAAAAGTTTTTAACGAAGTGCATAAAGTGATCCCATCAAAATTGTTATTTGTTGGCGATGGGCCTGATCGTCCTGCTGCCGAAGAGCTTAGCCGCCAGTTGGGACTATGTGATGAAATAAAATTTGTGGGCCGCCAGGAGCAAATGGAAGATATTCTTGCTATCGGCGATATTTTTTTATTGCCTTCGGAATATGAAAGTTTTGGCCTGGCAGCGCTGGAAGCAATGGCAGCCGGTGTACCGGTTGTATCTACGAATGTTGGAGGTTTAAAAGAGATCAATGTTCCCGGCGAAACAGGATATATGGCTGAAGTGGGAGATGTAGATGCACTCAGCAGGTATGTCTTAGCTATTCTTAAAGATGAAGAGACGTTAAAGATTTTCAAGAAAAAAGCAGCGGCACATGCCAGGATATTTGACATTCACAACATCGTTCCGCTGTATGAAAAACTCTACGAACGCTTTTTATAAAAAAAGACCTTATACAAGGTCTTCTCTTTTTAAAATATTTGTGAAGAAGTCAGAATCAATGACGGGTGAGCCAAAGTTCCGGGTTCACTTCCTTTGTTTCAATCATCAACAGAAAATCCAGTTTGCCTCCGCTGCCACCTTCATCATCGGTGCCCAAACGGCCTAATGCCTGACCGGTGGTTACAGCATCTCCTTTTTTCACACTTACGGAAGATAGATTGCTATAGGTTGTAAAATATTTTCCATGACGGATCGTGACATTCATTTCACCGCCGGAACTGAACACACCTACTACTTCACCGTTGAAAATAGATTTAACAGGAACACCTGCCTGCGGTGCGCAGATAGTAATTCCGTGATTGTATCCTTTTAATGTAGTGCCTTCAATAGTATATGTTCCGAAATGAATGCACACATATCCATTGTCAACAGGCCATGGTAATTTACCCTTGTTCAATGCAAATTCACTATTTAGTTTAACATCGCTTGCATTCAGGTCCAGGTAACTTCCGGAAGCAGAAGTTTTAATTGTTGTGGTTGGATTAGTGATCGGAGCAGATGGATTGGTTGCACTTTCATTAGTTGCAGGATTAGCGGCGGCATTGGCTTTTGCCTCATCGCTGGCTTTTTTCCTGGCAAGGTCCACTTCCCTTCTCACTATGGCTGCCAGGGAATTTTTAAGATCATTATCCCGTTTCTTTTTCGCTGCCAGTTGTTTTTCCAGGTCTTTTTCTTCAGTCTTTAGTTTAGATACCACTGCATTTTTTTCTTTTTTCTGTTCCGCCAATACTTCCATTTGTTTGGTCTGGTTTCCGAGTGCACTGTTCTTCTGTTCTTTTCTTCCCAGCTGCTGCTCTTTTCTTTTTGCGATCAGTTGTTGCGTTTCGAGAATAGTGTTTACCTGTTTTTCCCTGTAAGTGCGATAACTTTTAAGATAGCCGATCCGCTTCAATGCATCATTAAAACTACCTGCAGAAAAAATAAAGTTCAGGTAATCGTAAGAACTTCTGTTTTTATAAGAATACACAACACTGCGTGCATATTCTGATTTCAATGTATCAAGTTGCTTTTGCAGGCGATATATTTCAAGATTGCTCCGGTAAATATCATCATCTATCATCCGCAGCTCCCGGTTGATATTGTTGATATACCGCTCCTGCAAAGTGATCTTACGATTCAGCAAATTCAACTGTGCCACACTTTGTTTGGTCTTACCTTTTATCTGGTCGTATTGGCTCTGCATGTCCTGAATTTCTTTCTGGAGTTGCTGACGCTCCTGTTCCAGTTCGGCTTTGTCCTGTTGTGCATGAACAGCACCGGTACTAAAAATAGCGGAAACTGCAAGTAAGCAAGTAAGGATTCTTTTGATCATAGCTATCAGAAGTTAGGTTCAACATTCAGGTTTCGGATTCGTAATCGTATAACGGCAGCCTGCAAAATAAATTTTGTCGGCTAATTTCTTTTAAATTTATCAGGAACGGGAAACGGAAAGCTTAACGTTTCATTAAAATCATATTGTTTGAAATTAATCCGAACATCCAGTTTCGATTTTTCAGCTACGGTGATCTTACGATTCGTGGAAAAATGAGGGCCTTTTTTGGTTTCATAATCCGAATAAGTAAGATCACAGGTACGGTTACGATTTACGTCTATATCATCAAGCTTGCAATGTTGTACATATTTATCATTATCACTAACGGTGATCAGGTTCTTAAACCATTCTCCAATGCTGAGCAATGACACAGTGTTATTATTCCGGCTGTACGAAATAACATTACTGTCAAGGAAAACAGGATTACCAATGATAAGCTGTTGCAATGAAAGAAGGTCCAGCGGCAAAGCTGTCACATCCTGCAGATAGGCTACGCTTCGTGCAGTATATTTTTTATTTTGTTTATCCAGCAATTTTACCGAATCCCTTGTGATGAGCACCCGCATAGCTTCCATTCCAAAAAAAGAATTAACGGAGATCCAGATCACACTGTCTTTATACATCCTAATAAATGCGTTAACGTTATAATTTTTGTCATCCCCTCCTTCATAATCCACATTTACTTTTGCTGAAAAAGTGGTGAAATCGATCTTTTGTTTTTCTATAGCATTGTAAGTATCCCTGATAAAATTGATAGAATCAGCATGCAAATCCTGATCCGGTATAGCCACAACCGCAACAGTGTCTTTTTTTACTCCGGATATCGCAGTTTGAATTTTTTTTGTTGACCTGCAGGCTACAAAAAAAGAAACAGACAACAGAACGATCAAAAGGGTTTTATTCATGCTTTGCATTTTAACGGCTACCTGTATGACCGAAACCACCATGGTTCCGAACTGTTTCGGTCACCACCTCAACAGGTTGCCACTTTATTTTGTCAACAGGTTGGATGATCATTTGAGCGATACGGTCGCCCGGTTGAATGACCTGCTCCTCCTGGGAAAGGTTGATCAATATAATCTTAATTTCTCCCCGGTAGTCTGAATCTATGGTTCCCGGAGTGTTCAGACAGGTAATTCCTTGTTTGATAGCCAGGCCGCTGCGGGGCCGGATCTGTATCTCATATCCTTCGGGAATTTCTACAAACAAACCTGTTGGGATCAGCGTCCTTTCCAAAGGTTGTAAAGTCTTTGAAACTTCCAAATGAGCCCTGATGTCCATTCCTGAAGAACCTTCGGTGGCATATCCAGGTAATGGGTTGTTGGATGTATTAACAACTTTGACTTCAATAACCGGCATTCCGGCAAAGATAATGCGGCAGATTAAGGTGAAAAAGTTTACGGATTGCCAACTTTTTGAAGAAGAACTGTTGCATATGCGATCAATCCTTCTTCTCTTCCCACAAATCCCATTTTCTCAGTAGTGGTGGCTTTTATGGAAATGTTATTTTGATTTATGCCAATGACAGCAGCAATAACCTGGCGCATCGGATCAATGTAAGGCCTGATCTTTGGTAACTCAAGACAAACAGTGCTGTCAATATTCACAACAGTATATTGTTCCTTCCTGATAAGTTCTATTGTTTTTTGTAAAAGTATTTTGCTATCAATATTTTTATAACCGGGATCTGTATCAGGAAAATGAACGCCAATATCGCCGAGGCAGGCAGCTCCCAACATGGCATCGCAAATGGCATGAAGCAATACATCTGCATCGCTATGACCTACCGCTCCTTTATGAAAAGGGATCTCCACTCCGCCCAGCCAAAAAGTTCTGCCTTCAGCCAACTGATGAAAATCAATTCCAAAACCAACCCGATAATTGAACATAAGCTTTATTGAATTGCAAATATCATAAACAAAAAGCGTCCCGTAATGATCGGGACGCTTTTACAAATGTTTTTATTGAATTATTGTTGATTTTCATTGCTGCCGCCGCTGCCATCTAAATCAAATACGACAGAAAAGCGCAACGTGTTTGACAGAGGATTCCGGTTAACACCACTTCCTGTAGGAACTAAATATGAAAAATTCAAACCAAAAATATTGTACTTAACGCCTACGCCGGTTGTCAAATAACGGCGGTTCCCTTTTGTTTTGTCTTCATAAAAATATCCGAGGCGAAGTGCGAACTGATTGTTGTACCAGTATTCACCGCCTACGGAAACCTGGAATTCTTTTAGCTCTTCGCTGAAACCACCTGGGGCATCGCCGAATGAACTGAACCAACTGCTGATAACACTTTTGCTTCTATAATTTGTTATTGCATTAGGGTCACTAAGATCTGTTGGGGGAGTAGGAACCATCAATTTGTTAATATCAAGTCCAAACTGAATTCTATTTTGCTCATTGAAGTTCTTGGTATAAGAAGTACCCAGTCCAAGATTGGCGGGAATAAAATCTTTTTGAGAAGCATTGGTAGTGTAATCGATCTTAGAACCCAGATTGGTCATGGCAGCACCAAAAGCCCAACCATCACCTTGCTGGTTTTTTGCATCATAATAAAATGCAATATCCCCTGCAACCGCGGGTCCAGCTTTATAGGTTGTACTACCATTTGTTACGCCACCACCTGTAAGATTTGAATTAATATATTTCAGGCCCACACCTAAACCGGCTTTTTCTGAAAGCTTGCGAGAGTAACCGAAATCTAAACTGAATTCTCTTGGTCTAGCTGAACCCCAATCATTTCCGAGATTATCTGTGAATTGAATATTTCCCAGGCTGAAATAACGGAGTGAACCAGAGATAGCCTGGTTATCATCAAACTTGTAATAACCGGCAAGTGATGCAAGATATACATCGTTCACCAGGTCTTTCAACCATGGAGTATATGTTGCAACCAAACCTCC
>DASZPW010000341.1:0-33150 GCA_035550155.1 Chitinophagaceae bacterium
TTGCATTGGGCAAGAGGATCGACAATGATAATTACATCGTTGATCTCACCTCCATGCCGCACCTGCTGATGGCCGGCGCAACTGGCCAGGGAAAATCTGTTGGGATCAATGCGATTCTTGTTTCCTTATTGTATAAAAAACATCCGTCGCAGCTGAAGTTTGTACTCATAGATCCCAAAAAAGTCGAGTTGAATATTTATCGCCATATAGAAAAACATTTCCTGGCGAAACTTCCCGGTGAGGAAGAAGCGATCATCACCGACACTAAAAAAGTGGTACATACGCTGAATGCACTTTGTATAGAGATGGATAACCGGTATGATCTGCTCAAAGAAGCCAATGCCAGGAATATCAAAGAATATAATGAGAAATTCATCAAGCGCAGGCTCAATCCGCAAAAAGGTCATCAATATTTACCGTTCATAGTTTTGGTGATCGATGAATTTGCTGACCTGATCATGTCTGCCGGCAAAGAAATTGAAATGCCTATTGCACGGTTGGCGCAACTAGCCCGTGCCGTAGGCATTCACCTAATCATTGCCACGCAACGTCCTTCGGTGAATATTATCACAGGCACTATCAAAGCGAATTTCCCCTGTCGCATAGCATTCAAAGTAGCATCGAAAATAGATTCCCGAACCATCCTCGATACCGGTGGCGCTGATCAACTCATCGGGAAGGGCGATATGCTCATTTCATATCATGGCGAGATCACCCGTCTGCAATGTGTATTTGTAGATACGCCGGAAGTGGAACGTGTGGTGGAATTTATCGGCGATCAGCGGGGATATCCGCAGGCGTTTTTGTTGCCTGAGTATGTGGATGAAAAAGAAATGGAGGGAAAAGATTTTGATCTTGCGGATCGTGATTCTTTGTTTGAAGATGCAGCCCGTCTCATTGTACAAAACCAGGTAGGTTCCACATCATTGTTGCAACGCCGCATGAAATTAGGATACAACCGTGCCGGCAGATTGATGGATCAACTGGAAGCGGCAGGAATTGTTGGCCCCAGCCAGGGTAGCAAAGCTCGTGATGTGTTGATCAAAACGGAAATGGAATTACAACAACATCTCGATGCATTGGGTTAGAATTCTGTTAAGAACTTCCTCATTTGCAACCTCTAAAAGCCTGATTACATCCTTTTTTGGCAATTAGACTATATTTGCCCGCCAGTTACTTATGAAAAAAATCGTCTTAGAAAAAAACAATGATGAAATATCTTTATTCGCTTAGTTTGATGCTGATCTTTGGAATGGTTACAGAGGCTCAGAAAAATGATCCTGATGCCAAAAAGATATTGGATGCTGTCAGCGCCAAATTCAAGTCATTTAAGACAGTTCAGGCTGCTTTTACTTACAGCGTGGAAAATGCTGATGGCAAAATTTTATCCAGCAAAAATGGAACGGTCAGCATGAAGGGAACGAAATACCGTGTCAATTTTAATGGCCAGGAGATAATCTGCGATGGTAATACTGTATGGAACTATGACAAATCTTCTAATGAAGTAACAGTGAGTAAACTGGATGCTGCGAATGGAACCATCACACCTCAAAAATTATTTACCAATTTTTACGACAAAGATTTTTTGTATACTATGAATGGTGAGAAGAAGCAAGCCGGTAAAACACTCCAGGAAATCCAAATGACACCGACAGATAAAAGCAAATCATTTCATACCGTGTATCTGCTGATCGATAAGAATTCAAAGACCATTTATAGCACCAAAGTGCTGGAGAAAACCGGCGACCGCTACAGTTATACAGTGACCACCCTGAAACCCAACCAGGCTATGGAGGATAAAAATTTTGTTTTCGATAAGAGCAAATACCCTGGAGTAGAAGTAGTGGACCTTCAATAAATGGTTAAAGAAGGCAAAATAGCCTGATGAGCGGCTCTCAGAAAAATTTCTGCAACTTATTTATTTTTCTAATGAATTTTAAGAATGGCATTCTATATGAATTGCCATTTTTTATGTCCGGACGAATAAATTTTATTTAAAAATCCCACACATTTTTATATTTTTAGTTACTGTTTTTTTTGTACTGTAATCACACGCCAATTCGGATCTGACGGATTTTTTTACTGATCATTCTTTAAAAGAACCCGCCTTTTTTTTAAGGTTGGAAATTACTGTATGAAAAAAAAGATCTCATTTGGCATTGCAATTTTAGTGTCCACTGTTTTATGGGGACAAAATAAATTGCTAATAACCGGGATAGAACAAACGATCTCCTTCAGCCAATTAAACAATCATTTCAGAAGCTACCAGGTTTTTACTTCTTCAATGGGAACACGCCGAAGTGAAAATCTTACAGAGTTAAGCTTAAGATTGGGTACTATCTCCGTTTCATTTAAAATGAAAGATGTCACCGGTGTAACCAATGATTCAATTCTGGTGCGTACTGATAACGAACAACGATTGGATATTTCGGGATCGTTAGTTCATTTCAGGGGTGAGGATGAAATGCACGATCAATGCAGGATCAGCATCAACGACCATTTTATTCTCGGAAGCTTCAGGTATAACAATGATGATTATGGTATTGAGCAGGTCATGAATTTTGTGAGGGGTGCAGATCCGGATCTAATAGTTGTATATAAAATAAAAGATATTATTGAACAGCCTATCCGATGCGGCAACCCGGAACCTGTTTCCGTGTACCGTGGAGACAATATAGGATCCGCCGATGGTATTACAAGAGCCTGCAGAGTGGTGGATTATGCAATTGCAGTTGATTATTCCGAATATGTCAATAGGGGAAGCAGTATTGATCAAACAGCAGATTATATATTGTCAGTGATGAACCTGGCAGAAGGTAACTTTATAGGACCTTTTACTGACGATATCCATTTTAAGATCTCCGAGATATTTATTTTTACCAACCCCATGTTAAATCCATGGCCTTTCACAAACGATGTCTTTGACAACCTTGATAATTTTGTTATTTGGGCTCCTTATGGATTTACAAAACCGTTCGATCTTGCATCTTACTGGATCAGTGCCCCACCCGATTCAGTAGCGGGTGGAGGAGCTGCCTGGTTAGGAAAAATTTGTTCAACTGATGGAAAAAATACTAATGTGATCGTTGATACTAAAGCGGACGCTCAAACGATGCGCTGCGTGGTAGCACATGAGACCGGTCATAATTTTGGATGCGGACATACTACAGGAGACTATATAATGAGCCCAGGTGCTGGACCCACACCTTCTGCCTGGGCGCAGGTATCAATTGCTATAATTGATAGTACCTTATCCGATCCAACTAAATCCTGTATTTCAGTGTGTGATTACAGTGCTTGTGAAAAAGTACAGGTTTCGGGTTTGACCATTACAGATGATGGTTCACAATTTGTCTTACAGTGGGCAGCAACCGAAAATCCTGTGAGTGTTGAATATAGAAATAGGAAATCGGGGAATTTTATTTTGGCAGGCATTTACAATCCTCCTGCAACATCAGCGACGATACCTCACGATACAGCCTGCGGTGCCAGCCAATATTTTCAAATTAAAGTTGCACCGGTTTGCCCTAATTCAAATTTGGGTGAACCCATAATCGCAGTTGAGCAATCAACGGGGCATTTGCGGGTCACTCCTTCGATAACAATTTCGGCAAACGACACAGTGGTTTGTGAAGGGGCAGAAGTAACTTTTACTGCAGTGTCAGCTAACGGTGGCACAAATCCCATCTATCAATGGAAAAAGAATGGGGTTACCATCGGGACGAATTCGCCATTTTTTATCCTATCATCGCCTGCAGACAATGATGAGATTTCCTGTACTCTTACCAGCAATGAAACTTGTATTACTTCCAATAATATTGAAAGCAATAAAATTAAAGTAATAGTGCCCGGTGTTGATCCTCTTATTGTCCGTAATGGAAATACGCTTACGGCAAGTCCCGTGATAGCAGGTGTCGCATGGCAGTGGTATAAAGACGGACAGTTAATTGCCGGAGCAACAAATTCATCTTATACCGTGTCGCAATACGGGGAGTATTTTGTTACAGAAACTTTTAAGACATGCAGCAAATCGAGTGCGTTGATCTCAATCGGCTCAATAGCTCCGGCGGGAGATGAAATGATAAGAATATTCCAGGGTTCTGCAGGCAATGTACTATTTGCACAAACAAGTAATAATGCACTTTTGATTCGACGGGTAAACATATACGACACTAAAGGAAGCGAAGTGTTTACAAAAACATTCCCGGGGAACAACCTGGTACAATTCAATTTGTCCCCGACACTTTCAGGCGGACTTTATATTGCTGTTTTTGAAACTAATTTGAAAAAGATCAGCGTAAAATTTATAAAATAGTAGCCAAAATTTTTTACGAAAAATTAATTCTTGCTCAGATAAACATCTTTTGTGCTGTAAAAATCGTTGATCAATATTGTTAACTGATCACTGCTTTTCTGATTTTTATCAATTGTTCCAATAAGTTTTCCAGCAGATCTAATCGGACCATATTGGCGCCATCGCTTAATGCTTTGGATGGTTCCGGGTGTGTTTCAATAAAGATTCCGTCAGCACCGGCAGCTACTGCGGCTTTGGCAATGGTGCCGATCATTTGAGGATTACCGCCTGTTACACCTGCTGTTTGATTGGGCTGTTGCAGTGAATGGGTCACATCCATTATCACCGGCACACCATGTGATCTCATTATAGGAATGTTTCTGTAATCCACAACAAGGTCCTGGTATCCGAATGTGGTGCCTCTTTCAGTCAGCATTACTTTTTTGTTTCCTGCTTTATAAATTTTATCTACGGCAAATTTCATTGCTTCGCCACTTACAAACTGACCTTTTTTTACATTCACGATCTTTCCCGTTTTTGCAGCTGCGATCAATAACTCTGTCTGACGACATAGGAAAGCAGGAATTTGCAACACATCAACATACTTTGCTGCCATTGCCGCTTCCGGTTCTGAATGTATATCAGTAACGACAGGCAAAGAATATTTTTTAGCAGTGGTTTGTAGTAATTGCAGTGCCGCTTCATCGCCAATGCCGGTAAAAGATGTACCGCTGGTACGGTTGGCTTTGCGATATGATGATTTGAAAATATAAGGAATTCCCAGTTTTTTACAACTTGCAGATACTTTACCCGCTACCTCCATAAGCAACGATTCACTTTCCACTACGCAGGGCCCGGCGATCAGGAAAAAATTTTTTTCATCATATTGTTGTCCGGCAAAAAGGTCTTTGAGAAATTGTTCCATGCCGCAAACGTACAGTAATTTTTTTTACTTTATTTTTAATAAAACTTAGCGAATGAGATGGCTTGCTTCTGTTGTCCT
The DNA here is from genome assembly GCA_035550155.1 of Chitinophagaceae bacterium. Lineage (GTDB taxonomy): Bacteria > Bacteroidota > Bacteroidia > Chitinophagales > Chitinophagaceae > UTBCD1. Next base: position 5,298 of record DASZPW010000341.1, read on the forward strand.
GGTTTTTCTGATTTCGGCGTGTAAAGATTCTGCAGGGATACCCGAAAATTTTGATTACGGCAAAGTAGAAAATGGTGTTTATAAAAATGACTTCTTCGGCTTTGAATTACCTATTCCTGCGGATTGGGTGGTACAGGATAGCGATCAAATGAAAAAAATCAGTGAAGAAGGACAAAAGATCATTTCAGAACACAACGAGGAATTGGGAAAAAAGATCAAAGCAAGCGAAGTACGTTCTGCTATGCTTCTGTCCGTTTTCAGATACAAAGATGATTCGGTAATTGGCCAGTTTAACCCATCTTTTGGAATAGCGGTAGAGAATCTTGGTACATTTTCTTCAATTAAAACTCCTGAAGATTATCTTCAGCAGGCTAAATCACTCATGATCAAATCCGGGATCGATTATAAATTTCCAACGGGTTTTGTTCCGGTGAAGATCGGCGGCAAAAATTTTACTGTTATGGAACTTACTGCAATTTATAAAGGGAATGTAGAAGTGGGACAAATGTATTTTTGCATACTTGATAAAGGATTTGCCATATCTATCGTTATTTCGTTCGGTACTGACGAACAACGTGAACAATTAAGACATATAATAGGTAACATCCGGTTCAACCAAAACTGACTGTAATGACAAAAGAAAAAATACTGGTTATTGGCGCATCAGGACAAATAGGAGTGGAATTGACACTCGCTCTCAGGAAAATTTATGGAAATACTAATGTAGTAGCTTCGGATCTCCGGGAAGAAAATGAACTACTGAAAGGCACCGGCCCTTATGTGAGCCTGGATGTGATGAACCGGGAAATGCTGCACGTACAGGTGATCCGCCAAAATGTGACGCAGATCTATTTACTCGCTGCTATTCTTTCTGCAACCGGCGAAAAAAATCCCAATCTTGCATGGCATTTGAATATGCAGGGATTATTGAATGTATTGGAACTGGCACGAGAAGAAAAATTACATAAAGTATATTGGCCTTCTTCCATTGCCGTGTTTGGCCCAACCTCGCCGAAAAAAAATTGTCCTCAACAAACTATCATTGAGCCCACTACAGTGTACGGCATCAGTAAATATGCCGGCGAATTCTGGTGCAATTATTATCATCACCGTTACGGAGTAGATGTAAGGAGCCTTCGTTACCCGGGATTGATCTCTTATAAATCCGCTCCGGGTGGCGGTACTACCGATTATGCTGTAGAAATTTTTCATGAGGCCCTGGAGCATAAAAAATATGAATGCTTTTTGAAAGAAGGCACTTACTTGCCAATGATGTATATGCCCGATGCCATCCGTGCCACCATTGAACTGATGGAAGCGCCGGCTGAAAAAATTTCCGTACGCACCTCATACAATTTATCAGGTATGAGTTTTTCTCCAAAAGAAATTGCGGCAGAAATTGGCAAACATATTCCCAATTTCAGCATCACGTACAAGCCGGATTATCGCCAGGCTATTGCCGACAGCTGGCCGCAAAGCATTGACGACACTGTCGCCCGCAAAGATTGGGGCTGGAAAGAAGAATATGATCTTGCTGCCATGACAAAAGATATGCTGGAGAATTTAAAATGAAGTATTATTTTCCATGGTGAACTGCAACTCTGCCGTACTGAATTTTAAAAACGTTTTCAACATTAAGGATTGCCATATTGAAATTATTTTTCCGGGAATATATAAAGCCCGTAAGTAAATTGAAAATAGTTTTTTATCCGGCTGATCCTATTTTGTTTCTTTTGCCATTTAATAAATTGGATCATCAACAGATAAACAAACAGCACAAGATCATTCAGGCTGTTTTGCTCTTACTTCACTACTTCCCACTCTGTGAGTTACCGCAAATGGTTAGAGATTGTTTTTTGTGTGGTGTGAAAGTATTCTGCAATGGCATTTGGCACCATTGCAGAATATCGCAATTTACCTAATGATGCTCCGACATGACGGATCGGCTATTGCCTGACAAATCTTATATCATCTTCAGGTGAGCTGAAGATGATATAAGATGATTATAGTAATAAATGTATTAGAAATTAAGTTTTAGTGATAAAGTTGGTGTGGAACGCAAAGCTATCCCTGTGTTTGTTGGAACTGGACTTTGCCGCATTTGAAAATAGGTGGAAGCATTCATTGCTTTTCTTTTATTCCGCCCCGAAGCGATAAATAAAGGAATGCTTCCCAGCATTGATGCACAGCCGAGAGAGATTCCTACCAGGTAGGGGGTTTCCGATGTGGTCCAGTCACTACTGACATCCAGTATGGCCGACCCAATTGCAACTGCAGCACCGCCCCCAAGCATAATCCATGCTGCTGTTTTTTGCTTTTTGCTTTTTTGCAGGTAGTCCTGTTGGGTTAAAGTTTTGCTGAAATCTTTTTGCTGGCAAAATGAACCTGTAATCATTAAAAGCAACATAGCGGAGATAAAAAATTTTTTCATAAAATTTTAGTTTTGGTTTAATAATAATGATCCTATAAGCAGCACTATGGTTATAGCGTTACTGCAGGCTGGTTTTGCTTTATTGCTGAAGTTAAGAATTTTTATGAACATTTTTCATAGAGTTCAAAATGCTTGGAATGCCTGCAAACAACTGATGTTCCATGTAGAGCCGAATTCTATAATACATCCAGTATCACAAAATTATTTCGCTTGAAGTGTTGAAATAAGTCTTCGAAAAGGCAAGTTTTAAAAATAGAGAAGGCCTTCGTCATCCTAACAATTGTTTGTCGAAATTACCTGTTCATACAACTTTTCCTTTATCAATTTTCGTATTGTCATAAGGTATCATATAATTTGCAGAATTGAAACCTATATTTATTTTGTGAATTGAACTATATTTAATTAAACAAGTTGATGTGCGAGGCCCCGTTGTATTTAGAAAATTTTTCCATTTAAGGCCTGTATTAATATTGCTTACTGCAATTTTTTCTTCCGGCATACAAGCGCAATTATGTAATGGAAGCCTCGGTGATCCTGTTGTAAATATTACATTTGGTGACGGCAGTGGCGGCGCCAGCAGCTATGTGCCAACCGGCAGTTATACTTATATACCTTCTACTTGTCCGAATGACGGGTATTATACCATTACAAAATCCACTTCCAATTGTTTCAACGGGACATGGTTTAATATATCAAATGATCATACCGGCGGGGGAGCATTCATGCTGGTAAATGCATCATATACTCCCGGCGATTTTTTTTTAACGACCGTCACTGACCTCTGCCCGAATACAACATATGAATTTGCAGCATGGATCATCAACGTTATGAATAATCCAAACAGTATTCTTCCAGAATTGACGTTTAGTGTGGAAACTCCGGACGGAACTGTTTTGAATTCCTTCAATACAGGAGATATACATGTAACTTCTGCCCCGGAGTGGAAACAATATGGGTTTTATTTTACAACACCAGCCAATAACCCGGTGATCGTATTACGCATCACCAACCATGCCCCCGGCGGAAACGGGAATGACCTGGGGCTTGATGATATTACCTTTCGCCCCTGTGGTCCTAAGATAACAGCGAACATTATGGGATCAGGCAGTGACACGGTTGATGTTTGTGAAGGAGATAATAATAGTTATACCTACTCTTTCAACGCTCCTGTACCTGCAGGATACTTATCTCCATTGTATCAATGGCAATCGAGTACGGATAAAGGAGCAACCTGGAATGATATTCCCGGTGCTACAACACTGACCTACCAAACTCCGTCTATTCATGCTGTTGGAAATTATTGGTACCGACTTACTGTTATTGAATCAAGTGTTGCAAATATCAGTTCCTGCAAGATCGCTTCGAATACATTAATGATAAATGTACATCCAAAACCTCCCGTCGATGCAGGGCCTGACAGGATCATGCTTATTAATAATCCTGTTACTTTATCCGGTAGCGCTGCCGGGGATCAGGTAACGTATTCATGGACACCGGATGAATATATTAGTGACACAGCGATATTTGATCCGGTTGTATCTCCTCCGTCAGATATTACTTATACTCTTACAGCCCGGTCAACATGGGGTTGTACAAATGCTGACAATGTACATGTGAAAGTAGTTACCGGGATATTTATTCCCACTGCATTTACCCCGAATGGTGATGGCAAAAATGACCGGTGGGAAATTCCATTCCTTGATCCTTCTTTTGGAGGTACTGTAAATGTTTTCGATCGTTGGGGGCAATTGGTATATCATGTATCATCTGAAAAAGTTTCCTGGGATGGAACAATGAATGGAGTTCCGCAGGCAAGCGGAGTATATGTGTATTGGATAACGTTAAAAAATTATGGTTTGGAATTGAAAGGAACATTTACATTGATCCGTTGATTTTTTCCTATAGTCTCCAAATTCTGATTTGTTTTTTTCCTCCGTAACTTTCACCAAATTCTAATTCATGCGGAAAATCGGATTGATAGTTTTCTCAACACTCATCATTCATCACTCATTCGCCCAGATATTCGGCGGCAATCCGCCTTCGCTGAAATGGCGACAGATAAAAACCGATTCGGCAAGAATAATTTTTCCGGCGGGATTGGATAGCGAGGCGCAAAGGATCGCTTCGGTGATTCATTACCTCGCTGCAAACAAACCCATTCCATTGGGAAATGAATTGCATCGCATCAATATTGTGATGCAAAATCAAACCACCATTGCTAATGGCTATGTCGCACTCGGCCCTTACCGCAGTGAATTTTTCATGACTCCAGATATGAACAATTTTGAAGAAGGCAGTTTGCCCTGGGGAGATCAGTTAGCGGTGCATGAATACCGCCATGTGATGCAGTATAATAATTTCTGGAATGGATTGAGTAAAGTGATGTATGATCTTTTCGGGCAGGATGGATTGGATCTTGCCATCAATGCTTCTATTCCCAATTGGTTTTATGAAGGGGATGCGGTGTATAATGAAACTATTCTTACCAACCAGGGCAGGGGACGGCTCCCGCTTTTCATGAATGCGTATCCTTCTCTCTGGCGGGCAGGGAAAAATTACCTGCCTACCGGCAAGGCAGGTTCGTGGATGAAGTTGCGCAATGGTTCTTACAAAGATTATGTGCCTAATCATTATTATCTCGGTTATTTATTGGTGAATTATGGCAGAGAAAAATACGGAACTGATTTTTGGACAAAAGTCACACATGACGCCAGCGCTTTTAAAGGTTTGTTTTATCCGTTTCAACATGCGATAAAAAAATATTCTGGAGTGGATTATAAAACTTTTTATGAACAGGCTTTTAAATATTATATGTCGAATAGCGATATGCAGTCGAACGGAGTCCCGAAGTATCGGGATAAACTGTCGCAAGGGACGATCAATCAGGGAACCGGAGCTGGCGCAAAAAATATTTTTCCGGTAAATGAAAAGTATGTGACCAGTTATTATTTTCCATATAGTATTGGTCAGGATTCACTATTGTACCTGCTATCAAGTTATCGTCAGCGTCCTGCTTTTTATATAAAAGATAAGAGCGGTGAACATCGCTTGAGGATTCGTGATATTTCAATTGATGAGCAATTCAGTTATCGCAATGGAAAAATTGTGTATGCAGCGTATGAAACGGATCCCCGCTGGGGATGGAAGGATTATGGTGTGATCAAATTACTGGATGTAAAGACGGGGCAACAACAAACAATCACTCATCGCAGCAAATATTTTACTCCCGACATTTCACCGGATGGAACTCATATTGCAGCGGTGCAGGTGAGTACTGATGGAACATGCGAATTGCATATTCTGGATGCAACAACCGGGAAAATCATAAATGCGATCCGCTCTTCGGATGTGATCTTGTACACCAATCCGAAATTTATTGATGATAATTCACTGGTGACAGCGATCCGGCTGCGGGACGGGAAAATGTCATTGGCTATGGTGGATATTTCTTCGGGAAGAACGATCCGTCTTACAGATCCTTCTTTCAATGTCTTGGGTTATCCTTCTGTGCAGGATGGAAAAATATTTTTCACTGCTTCGTATTCCGGGAATGATGATGTGTTTGCTTTGAGAATAAATGACAGAAAAATTTTCCGGATCAGCAATGGCCCGCAGGGAAATTATTTTGTGAATTCTGCCAATGGCAAAATAACATGGTCCACTTTCACAGCCGATGGTTATCAATTGCAGCAAATGGATGAGAAAAATATTTTGTGGAAAGAAATCGATACTGCTGCATCGGAGAACTTGCAACCACCATTCCCGGTCAGTCATGCTGACGAGTTTCATGATATTTTACAGCATAAGATTGTTAATAGGAATTTTTCAACAAATAAATACAGCAAAGCAACTGGTTTATTGAACTTTCATAGCTGGAGGCCTTATTACCAGGACCCGGAATTTACTTTTTCATTGTATGGACAAAATGTGCTGAATACCTTGCAAACGGAATTGTATTATCTCTACAACCGGGATGATAAAACCAATTCGGTTGGATTCAGCGGGGTGTATGGCGCATGGTTCCCGTATCTGAATGTTGGAACGCAATATACATTTGATGAGCAATCCGTGATCGGCAACCGTATTCATCAATGGGGACAGTTGGATTCAAGGATCGGATTAAGCATTCCGCTAAGCTGGACCAAAGGGCAATTGTTCAGCAATTTCAACCTTGGTACCGATTATGTTTGGCGCAATGAATACAACAAAGGTTTTTATAAAGATTCATTGGGCACTGTAAGTTTCAGTTACTTAAATCATTATTTTTCATGGAGCCAGCAGGTACAGCAGGCGGTGCAACATATTTATCCAAGATTCGGTTATGCGATTTCTTTGAATGACAGGCATGCGATCACGAAGTATACCGGTTATCAATTTATTGCTAACGCAGCAGTATACCTTCCCGGACTTTTGTCAACGCATAGTTTGGTATTGACCGGAGCTTTTCAGCAACGGGACACGTTGAATCAATTGGTTTTTTCAAACCTGTTCCCTTATTCGAGAGGATATAATGAATTTTATTTTTCAAGAATGTGGCGGGCTTCAGCTAATTATCATTTCCCCATTATCTATCCCGATTGGGGATTTGGGAATATTTTGTATTTGTCAAGGGTGCGTGGAAATTTTTTCTATGATCTCACTAAAGTCTATTCCAATGATAAAACTTTGACAAAAGATCAACGCAGTGTGGGAGCTGAAATTTATGTAGATACTAAATGGTGGAACCAATATCCCCTGACATTTGGGTTTCGTGTAAGTCATTTACTGGATAATGATTTTGCGACGCATACCAAGGGAACAGTTTTCGAATTTATTTTGCCAGTGAGCATTATTCCAAAATAATCCTGCTAGTGAAAAGAGAGGCGAAAGGAATTATCTTCTTAAATAATTTCTATTTGCATTATACAGCAGCCACGACATACCGCTGCTGATCGTGGCTCCCGCAAAAACATCAGTAGGATAATGAACGCCGAGATACATTCTTGCATAGCCCACCAAACCGGCCCAGCCAAAAGTAGGAAGGATCACATACCACCTGGGATATGCAAATGTCATGGAACTTGCCATAGAAAAAGCTTCTGCCGTATGCCCGGAAGGGAAAGATTCATTTCTTGCAAACACAACAGCAGTAAATGTTGGGTCATTAATGAAAGGTCTTTTTCTTTTGAATATTTTTTTCAGAATCAAATTGAACAACGAAGCCGAAGCAATACTTTCTGTAACGTATAAAGAACTTCTTTTCATTTGCACATCATCTTTGATCAACCCGGTGATGAATAATGTGGCCGGTGCGGCAAGGCAAACAGGATTATTATATTTTGAAATGAATTTGAAAAAATTATTTTGTCCGGGAGTTCTTGTTTCCGCAATGCTTCGCAAAATGCGGTAATCAAAATTATTGACCTGTGCATACGGTCGAATAGAAAAAGCGCTTGTAATAAAAAAGCATATATAAAATAACCGGGCTTTCTTGCTATGACCGATTTGAGATAAATGAGATGGATGAATACGCTGCATTGTCAATAGATTGTCGGAATGACGGGTGCATTTTTTTTATGCGTGATCCAGTTGTTGAGTTTATAGCTGAGATAACCACTAAGCGTTCCAACTATTGCGCCGACCCATACATCGGTCGGGTAATGTACGCCAAGATACATTCGTGAATAAGCAACAGTTCCTGCCCAGAGATAAGACGGGACGATGACATACCATTTTGGATAGGCAAACGATAAAGAGGTTGCCGTAGCAAATGCCAGCGAAGTATGGCCCGATGGAAAAGAAGGACCACCACCACTGCCGGCTTTTATTACCAATGAATCACCAGCGAAAGGCCGTTGCCGGTTGAACGAATATTTCATAACAAAAGTGATTGCCGTGGAAACCGCTATCGTTTTCACTATGTACATCCCTTTGTGAATGGTGATCTTATCATGCGAGATGATGCCATCGATGATCAGCGCTGCAGGAATACCAAAACTAAGGGCTCCTGTAGTGTTCGAAACATGTTGCATGAATTGTGTAACGGATCTTGTCCGGTCTTCCGTAAAATCTTCTTCAGTGCTTCTGTCGAATTTATTTAATAGCTGAGCCTGTGAGAATAAAGAAACAAGCAATACTATAAAGACGGAGAATAATCTCAGCAGCCCATTATGTAATGATTCTTTCATTGGAGTGGCATCAGTTTTTTTAACGAAATAATTCCCGGCTATCGTATTTATAACGTAAAGGGCTCTTGATTATTGACTCAATTTAAAAAACTCTTATAAGGCAGCCAAACTTTCTTCAATGGCTTTTATTTTGGCTTCGGCGTCTGCTTTTTTCTTTCGTTCCAGTTCGATCACTTCCGGTTTTGCATTTTGAACAAATCGTTCGTTGCTTAATTTTTTTTCTACAGAAAGTAAAAAGCCTTTTTGGTATTCGAGCTCTTTTTCCAACTGTTCTTTTTGATTTGAACTGTCTAATTTGGTTTCTGTTTCAATATAGAACTTATCCTTTTGAATGACGGTTGTGATCGAGCTTTTGATAGATTCTTGTGTGAAGGAGATGCTATCAGCATTTACCTGCCTGGCAAAAATATTTGTGATTGGGGAGTAAGCATCCCGGGCATCACTTTGTATATAAAGCTTTATACGTTCTTTAGGTTTGATTTGATTTTTATTCTTTGCATCACGAATCCCTGTAATAACGTCTTTTAGCAATATCCCGCTTTGCAGGATAGTTGGATCGGTATCCCTGATGTTTGGAAACCGCTTGATGCATAAATCATCCATCTGATCTCTTTCCTTTAATTGGTGATATACATCTTCAGTAACAAATGGCATAAACGGATGAAGTAATTGCATCAGCTCTTCGAAGAAATCAACTGTTTTGTCATAAACATTTTTATCAATCGGCTTTTCAAATTCGGGTTTTACCCATTCTAAATACCAACTGCAGAAATCATCCCATATCAATGAATAAATTGTTTTTAAAGCTTCGCTCAAACGAAACTCCGCAAACATTTTTTCCAGGTCAGCTTTCACTTCATTTAATCTATTCTCAAACCAGGCTACAGCAAAATTCTCTTCTGGCTCCCGACTCCCGACTCCTGACTCACTACTCTTCGCTCTTGCCTCCCAACTTCTGACCAGCTTTAATGCATTCCAGATCTTATTGATAAAAAAACTTCCCTGCTTCAGCGTACTTTCTTCTTTTACATCAAACAGCAGGTCATTACCTGCAGGAGAAGAGATCACCGTTCCAAAACGAACGGCGTCGGCTCCGTACTTATCAATAAGATTCAAAAGATCAGGAGAATTACCAAGACTCTTACTCATTTTTCTTCCCTGCTCGTCTCGGACAATGCCGGTAAAATATACATTGCTGAAAGGTTCTTCACTCATGTATTCAAAACCTGCCATGATCATTCGTGCTACCCAGAAGAAAATTATTTCCGGGGCAGTAACTAATGTTTGAGTAGGATAATAATAGTTGACATCAGCATTACCCGGATCGCTTAGTCCATGAAAAACTTCAAATGGCCAAAGCCAGGAGGAGAACCAGGTATCGAGCACATCTTCATCTTGTGTTAGTTTCAGGTTCCTGGTTTCCGGTTTCTGGTTATGCAGCGCTTCAAGATTTTTTGCTACATAAACATTTCCGCCCTCATCATACCAGGCAGGAATTCGATGGCCCCACCAAAGTTGGCGACTGATGCACCAGTCTTTGATATTCTCCATCCAATGTCGGTACAGGTTTTTGAATTTTGATGGATAAAATTTTATTTCATCATCCATCACAGCTTTCAGGGCCGGCTCTGAAATTTTTTTCATAGCTACCCACCACTGCATGGAAAGCCTTGGCTCTACTACGACATCCGTTCTTTCAGAGTATCCAACTTCGCTGGTATAATCTTCTGTTTTTTCAATGAAACCTTTTTCTTCAAGTTCTTTTACAATTTTTTTTCTTGCTTCAAAACGGTCCTCGCCAACATAGATCTGAGCAAATTCATTTAAAGTACCATCTTCATTCAGAATATCTACAACCTCAAGATGATGTTTTTGGCCCAGTGCGAAATCATTCTGGTCATGAGCAGGCGTTACTTTCAATGCACCAGTTCCGAATTCCATGCTGACATATTCATCAGTTATGATCGGGATTATTTTATTTATAAGGGGGATTATAGCATGTTGGTTATGCAGTTGTTTATATCTTTCATCGTTAGGGTGAACACATATCGCCACATCAGCCATAATGGTTTCCGGGCGAACGGTAGCGATAGTGATACTCTCATTGGTCTTTGTGATGGCTCCATCCGCATTCGTTAGAACCAAAGGATATTTAATGTAAAAAAGTTTTTGTTTTGTTTCTCTTCTGAAAACTTCTTCATCACTCAAAGCAGTTTTGGCTTTTACATCCCAATTGATCATTCGTTTGCCCCGGTAGATGTAGCCTTTATTGTAGAGATCAATAAATACATCAATCACCGATTGATAATAGTCCGGATCCATGGTAAATGCAGTACGCTCCCAATCGCAACTGCATCCTAATTTTTTTAATTGCTGCAAAATGATGCCGCCATATTTATCTTTCCATTCCCAGGCATAGTTCAGAAATTCATCTCTTGTCAATGATGATTTGCTGATCCCTTTTTCCCTGAGCATTTGCACTACCTTGGCTTCAGTGGCAATGGAAGCATGATCAGTACCCGGAACCCAACAGGTGTTTTTTCCCTGCATCCTGGCACGCCTTACTAAAATATCCTGGATGGTATTATTGAGGCAATGCCCCATGTGCAATATCCCTGTCACATTGGGAGGAGGCATTACAACAGTATAGCGTTCCTCTCTTGAACGTTTATCAGGAGTACTGTGAAAATATTTTTTATCCAACCAATGCTGGTACCATTTGGTCTCTGCTGCCCTATGCTCAAAATTTTTGCTTAATTCCATGGGGAGCAAATTTACGGTTTTAAGCAGTTGAGAGCAGGAGTATAGAATAGTATTCCCTCGGAAAAATGGGAATGGTTAAGCTGAGATCAATTAAGTGGACGGAATCTCAGTTCATATTTCTTCGAATCTCTTCACAGATATATTCAGACCCTTGATGAACTTCTATGATGGCATGCGTCAATTCTTCAAAAGATGAGCCTTTAGTGACAAAACCTTTAGCTCCTAACTTCATAATTCGATTCGCATAGCCCGGTTGATTATTGATCGATACCCCGATAACCTTGATGAGTGGATAATTTGCCAGGATTTTTTCTGTAGCTTCAAATCCATTGATAGGAAACATGTTGATGTCCATTAAAATTATGTCGGGCTTCAATGCTGCCGCTTCCCGGATGGCTTCGGCACCACTTTCACATTCGGCCACGATGCTGAACCGTGGGTCGTTGTCTAATAATATTTTCCAGGATTCCAGTATCAGCCGATGATCATCCACAAGCATGATCCGGATCTTGCTCTTATTCATTGGAAGCAGGTTTTAGTAGGGGCATAAAATTTTTTGTATAAGTCCCGAAAAAAATCTTTGCCTATACACATAATTTTTAAGTCCTTGGTAAACAAAATTTTAAAAATGGAAATGTCGGTTCCGCACCTGGATAATGCATTTTCAATGGATAAAATCTTTATTAGTAAAAATACTGAAATGCCAAAGTAAAAATACTTAGTTGAATTACCAAATGCAACCCGCAATTTTGATATTTATCAAACAATGTGTTGTGGATACATTGTGGATTGCCGGGGTTATGGAACACGTATTTTATGTTTGGGTATTTCAATAGCCAATGACTCTTTTTATTTAAAAAAGAGAAAAACCGGGGTGTTCGGATACGTTGAGCTGCGGCTATTAGATTAAAATTATATTCGTAAAAAATTCTTCATGAAAAAAAATGGGTTCTATGTGATCCTGGCCTTTTTTTCAATACCGGCATTTTCGCAGCAAGTGGTGGACCTCGAAGAAAATGTTCCATATTCCTACAATGGATTGGACTATGGGTTCTACATCAGCAACGCAAGTTCCAAAGAAGTTAAAGGGGAAGATTACCAGCGTTATGAATTGAATTTGTACGTCACCAATAAAAGCGGTTGTTTAAAACTGATCCCATTTCGCAGTGGGTTGAATGCTAACAATAGCAGCGGTTCAGATGGGATGCAGGTCGCAGAGTTTAACTGCATCAATGCCACGGGCAAAAGACTAACCGCTAAAAAAGGAGTTGTAAATGCCAAACCATGGTATACAAATGTGAAAATCCCGGATGAGCAGGCAAAAGATAAATACAGGATGGTAAATGCTCAAGCCGGGTATGCGATACAAAATGGTCAAACTGTAACGACAAAGATCATTGTGATCGTTCCCGATAATGAAAAACCAAAATTGAATTGCCGAATGATCTACTTTCCCGAATTACAATAGATTCATTTACACTAAAACCTCATTTATGAAAAGAGAATTGACATCGTGGTATAGTCCTTCTTTGAATAAAGAAATGCCCATTGCTGTATATGGAGATTATGGGTTTGCATTGCTGCTGGTGCCTACCGCTGCAGCAGACTACCTGGAGTATGAACGTTTTCAATTGATGGATCATATCGCATCTTTTGTTGACACCGGAAAAGTAAAAGTATTTTCCATAGACAGTGTCAACAATGAAAGCTGGCTGAATAATGATATGGATCCCCGGCACAAATCCATCCGCCATCAGCAATGGAATGATTATGTTTTTAATGAGGTGGTACCGTTCATTCATGAAAAAACCAGTTCTGAAACGCCGGTCATCACATGCGGCGCATCATTTGGCGCATTACACAGCATGAATCTTTTTTTGAAACGTCCTGATATAATCAATGGCGTGATCGCCATGAGCGGGGTTTATGATCTAACTGAATACACCAAAGGGTATTTTGATGACGATGTGTATTTCAACAGCCCGGTTCATTACGTTCCTAACCTTACGGATCATGCTGTTTTGGAACAAATACGGAAAAGCAAACACATTCACCTTCTCACCGGCAGCGGCGCTTATGAAGATCCTGCAGCCAGCGGAAAATTTGCAAGAATACTATATGATAAAGGAATTTGGTATGAATTAGATGTGTGGGGCCCTGAGTGGCCTCATGACTGGAATACTTGGCGTGTCATGCTGCCGCATTATCTTGGATCAAGATTCTAATTATTGATTGAAGTGATCAAAATGTCCCGTTAATTAATAATTTCAATTTTTTGCAAAACTCATTTCTCGGGATCATCCTTGCGCCAAAACTTTCGAGGTATTCTGTGTATACCTGGCAATCGATCAATTCAATTCCTTCTTTGATCAATTGCTGCACATAGTGTACAAATGCAAATCTTGACGCATTACTTATTTTGCTGAACATACTTTCTCCAAAAAACACTTTTCCGAGTTTTATGCCATACAGGCCACCAACCAGTTTCCCGTTTTGCCATACTTCTGCGCTCTGTGCATATCCCAATTCATGCATCCGGATGTAGGCAGCCTCCACTTCATTGGTGATCCAGGTACCTTCCTGCCCGGGACGAATTATTTTTTTACAATTATGAATGACTTCTTTGAATGCTTTATTTAAGGTAAAATTCAATTGTTCTTCCGAAGTTGCAGCTTCATTTTTTTTCAGCAAGGAACGGGTGCTACGGTTTATTCTTAATTCATCCGGAAAAAGAACAAACCGGGGATCGGGGCACCACCACAAAATAAATTCTCCTTCATACCAGGGGAAAATGCCATTGCGATAAGCAAGTAATAAACGTTCCGGTGACAGATCGCCCCCGATGGCCAGCAATCCGTCAGGCTGTGACGATTCAACAGGCGGGAATGATAATTCTTTGTCCAGTACCCAAAGCGCCATGGTTCAGGAATTACAAATTTGAGATCAGTATTTTCAGATCAGAAAATTATTACTCAGCAATTACTTCCACTGTGGCGCCTATACCTCTTTCGGTAATGGCATCGCATAATGGCTTTAATTCATCATAGCTGCCCTGTTTCACAGCATATTTCCCTTTGAAGTGAATGATATAAGAGCATTGTTCAGCCTGTTCATAACTGTGGCCGCAGACCTCCATCAATGTTTCAATGACCCACTCAAAAGTATTCACCTCATCATTCCATACTATCAGATAACAAGGCTCCTCAACGCTGGTAAATACTTCGGTCTCTTCCTGCTTTTTGGTATTAGTATCGTTATTAAACACACCCATCAGGGTAAAATTCTTTCTACAAAAATAGAAATAAAAATTTTCTGAGGTATCGTAATTCTACATCAGGGATGTATTTTTAATTCCAGTCATTACCTGAAAAGAGTTGCGGGCATCAGAAGTGTACTTATTATAACGAAACATCCGAAATCTTTGCAGCCAGGTATTAATAATAGTTCGAAATCTTCTCCGGACAAGGCATTTACGATATTTTCAAATGGAAAACAGGCCTGGAAGGCAATAAAGTAGAATTGTAAATGCCATTGAGAAAAAAAGGTATAGTATCAGAAAAAGTTTGTGTGAAATGTCTCTGTCCTTATCTTTGCAGCCCTGTTAAAAAGGGAGTTTAGCTCAGCTGGTTCAGAGCATCTGCCTTACAAGCAGAGGGTCGGCGGTTCGATCCCGTCAACTCCCACAAAGCCCCGGATTATTCGGGGCTTATTTTATATGTCTTATTGCGAATTTGTTTTAAAAGCAGGAAAATCTTCCGTTCATAAGCACTACCATGATCATGAATATGGCTTTCCGATCCATGATGACAATTTGCTTTTTGCACGACTAGTGTTGGAAATAAACCAGGCTGGTTTAAGCTGGGAAACTATTTTAAAAAAGAAAGATAATTTCTTTAAAGCTTTTGATGACTTTAACATTGACAAAGTTTCCCGCTACACCGAAAAGAAAAAAAATATATTAATGCAGGATGCCGGGATCATCCGCAACCGCCTGAAGATCGAAGCGACCATTCACAATGCAAAACAGATCAGGCAAATTCAGAAAGAACATGGCTCGTTCAAAAAATGGCTGGATCATCATCATCCTAAAACGAAAGAGGAGTGGGTAAAACTTTTCAAAGTCACTTTTCGGTTTACCGGCGGAGAGATCGTCAATGAATTTTTGATGAGTACCGGTTATTTACCGGGTGCACATGTTGGAACCTGTCCCATTTACAAAAAAGTTTTGAAACAAAAACCAAAGTGGGCTGAGCGATGATCATGAATGCAAAAAGTGTATTGAATTATTTACATTTGCGATTAGCGGAACGTTAGCTCTCCCGATAGCTATCGGGATGGTTCAGTATTAATATTTTCGGATGATACTTTAAAGGAACGTTAGCTCAGTTGGTTCAGAGCGCTGCTTTGACAGAGCAGAGGTCACTGGTTCGAGCCCAGTACGTTCCACAAATACTATGGCGGCTGTTTATATTCTTTTCTCGTCTTCACTTAATAAGTTTTATACAGGTAGTTGTAATGAATTGTCAGAACGGGTTGATCAGCATCTCTCAAAACATTTCCCAGATGCATTTACCGCCAAAGCCAGAGATTGGAAAATTTATTTTTATTTAGAAAGTCTTTCTTATGAGCAGGCAAGGAAAATTGAAGCACATATAAAAAGAATGAAGAGCAAGAGATACATCGAAAACCTAAAAAGATTTCCTGAGTTGACAGAAAAACTGATCAGGTTGTATCAGGAATAATCAAAATGTCTCATTAACTTATTCGATAACCTTCACAATGTTTCATGGGATTGCTTTGACAGAGCAGAGGTCTCCCGATAGCTATCGGGAGGTTCGAGCCCAGTACGTTCCACTCATTATCTAAAGTGCTACGGCAAACAACACTGGCCCGATTTCTCAATCAGTATTTCAATAAGTACACCTAAAAGAAAATCGCTGAATACTCCATGTTGCCGGAAGTTTTTTAGGAACTCCCCGGCTGCCTGCATTGCCCATATCAAGCAGGTCAGAAAGCGGATTCGTATCGTCTCTTAATCCTCGGGATGTTATCCCTGAATACACGCCTTCCTGGTTTAAGATCATTGATGCATTCGGAATGGGCTCATCGCTGGCTAATAAAAAGAAATTATCTGTCCCGCTGGGTGCGGGAACCGTGTAACTGATGATCGGAACTTCTTTGATGATATTGTTATTTTCAAACTTGGGAAATTTATTCTCCACATTTCCATCCTCCCCGGGATAATACAATTGCATAGCACCGGATTGATCCACTGCAAAAATGTAAACGAATTTTGGCCCATTCAACTGTTTATAATAATCGTCATTAGCTACTAATTTCAATGAGATGTTATCGCCGATATGATAATGACCATCTGTAATGGTTTGTTTTTTATCCTCGTTATATAATTCCAAATGATAAGAAAATTCATTTTTGGAAGCATCCGGCCCGGCAATAGTCAACCATCCTTTTAGTTTCGAAAGCTTCAGTGCAATATCAAATAAACTGTCGGCAATATTTCTCTGTTCATTTCCTTTGCTACCTGCAATTTCAAAACAATCAGTTTCTATGGGCATTGATTCCAGGCTATCGCTTGCAGCTACCTGTGTTTTTCTGAATCCATATGCGGGTAGGCCATTATGCCCTAAACGGCCAAATAATGCGTAGTTGGAATTGTTTATGCTGTCAACTAATTGCAAACTTTTGTTTTGCGACAAGCGGTTATAATATTGTGTAGAATGTTCTTTTGATATCGGTAACTCTACATACAAAGTGGAATCTTTCTTACAGAGTTTTAAAATATTCGGAGCCGTTATATCTTTTAACTCTATCGGTAAACCAGTATCATTTTTTACAAAACATTTATTGTTGTTCCAGAAAACGGAAGTATATGGTGCATTTTCTCCTTTACCAATAAAAGGGATCCATTTGATCTTCGGGGAATTCTTTAATTCTTTTGCGATAGTTGTAAATCTTAAAACATCTGCATCCGTAAGATCAGATCTCGGAATATATAATTTTATTAAAGGTCTACCCGAAGAAACCCAGTTGGTAACCCGGAACTGGTAGCCGGGTTTTATATCTTTTATATCTCCTTTTATTACTGTTGCCAGTGATTTGGTAACTCCGAGAACTGAATCGATCCTTAGTTTAAAAATGGTGTCTTGCTTATCATTGAACATCGCCAGTTCATTTTCTTTAGCAAGTCCTAGTGCAAATCCGGCTTGCAGTTGCACCTGGTTGCGAATAATTCCTGACACAGCAACCAATGAATAATCGGAAAGCTTGCCTTTTTTTATTCCGAACAGCGTTTCCTGTTGCCGGTCAGCAGTTCCACCAATGACAGGTTCCTGGTTTTTACCATTACTTTTTAAAATAGCCCGTGCAGAAGTAAAAATATCCAATGCACTGGCATCTACAGATTGCTGATTCAGCGCCTGTGTCAATGCATATGTGAATGCTCCATGATGTATGCCCTGGTCATCGGTTTGCTCAGCCGCATTTTCATCAGATTGCGCTGCGGAAAAAATGAGAAAATCATCCCCCGATCTTTTCTCAGGAATATCAAACCTGCTTGCATCTTTTGCATCCCAGTTTGACATAGGCATGAATCGCATTTTATCCGGGCTGACATTCGGCCCCCGGGAAATAGAACCACTGTGACAGCAATCGAAGATGACTGTTAGTTTTACTTTTTTATCAATAAAATCATTGAATATTTTAGATAGTTCTTTATCCCGTATATCACGGACGCCTTCTTTCCAGGCATTGGAAGGAACAATGGTTTGATCTTTTTTATTCAGTTCAAACGATAAACTATTTTTTACTTCGCTGCCATGGCCTGCATAGTAGATAAATGCAATGTCGCCGGCATTGCTTGACGCCAGCAATTTTTGCATGGCGTCTAAAATCCCATCACGGGTGGCGGAGTTATCAAATAATGTATCGATGTTTATTGCCTCGAATCCGAATTTGGATGTAATGATTGAATACATAGCAGAAGCATCATTCCTGCAGCCTTCCAGGTTCCTATAGTCCATTCTTCCGGCAGTGGTGGATGGGGTGTATCCCGGGGGAGGAGCGTACTGATCAATTCCTATTATTAACGCTTTTTGCTGCTGCCCATACACTGCGTGCATTAATATTAATAAGAGGAAAAAAGAATAGACTTTTTTCATGGAGATCAGTAATTAATTATTGCCTTGTTTTTGTTGGAGCAGGTTTGCTGCTGCCTGATGATTTACTGCCCGATGAAGAACCTCCGTATTTTTTCTGCAAAGAAGAGTTGCCCAATGATAAGATGTCACCATAATTAAAGAGGATCAATTTATCAATGAATTTATTCCTGGAACATTCTTTGACTGATACTTTTACAGAATAAAGGCCTTCACCCCAGCATTGTTCAATCTTTTTGGTATCATCATTTTTAAAATACCCGGCAGATCTTGGAATTAAGAAAGATTGACCAGTACATTCTGGGCGCCTTTTTGCAAGGTTAGCATAAAACGATGTGTAGGAAGGATCATCAGGATCCATCGGTGCATTTCTTATTGAATAAATGAATTTGCCTATCGGCACATCCTGAAATATCTGGCCGGTGCTGCTGATGTAAGATGATAAAAAGGTTATTTCAAAATCCAGGTTCAGGTTTTTTACATGTTTGGGTAAGCGGACCCTTGAATTTTTTATAGCGAAACTATCCAGCCTGAGCCTGAAAATACTATTATTCAATATGTCCGTGATCTTGTCGTCACTGGTATCTATGCTGAACCGGGCGACAAAAACGGTGTCTCCACGATTATTCCCATTTTTAGAAACTCTTGCCACAGTAAAACCTTTAAAGCGAATACCGGTCGGATCGAAAGGGCCTTGCGTAGAAACCTGGTCATAAAAGCTCTCATCTTTTATCGCAAATGAATAATCAGCAGAATATTTCTTTTTTCTATTATCGATCAGGCTTTGAATGCCCTGGACACCTTTATTGATCAGGAATGATGCTACAAGGCCACGGCCGCCTCGTTCATCCATTGTATATGCCTTTTGATAGACTATCTTGTCAAGTGGTAATATATCATCGCTGGTATCGATCTTCATTTCTAATTTTTCCCCGCCGCCGGTTCTGTTCCCAGCTTGCGGGAAACAGGGAATTACAGTAATGAGCATAACAGCCAGCATCACTGTTGTCAGCATCGTATGTTTTCTCAGCATATTAATAAATATTAAGTGAAAGAAGGAGCGAATGCAAAATTAAGGATCAAACTGCGGTCACTAATTTACTTCATTTTAAATTATGTTTGCTTAGTTCCTGCCCATAAAAGAATGAAGAAATAACTTTTTCTTTGCAATACACAAACAGAATTTCCTCGTCTATTACTCCGGATAAATAGTTAATGTTATCAGAATTAGGTACAGCATGAAACAAATACCCGTTTTTGGGTATTGATGAATATAGTAACTTAGTTGTACATTTCTCCCTTTTTCTGTTATGAACGTATTCCGTAAATCTTTCCGCCTTTTTCCATTTTTCTTTTTTTGCATGCTTTTGGCTGATGCCGGCTGGTCACAAAACACGAATGCAAGGGGAATACCACAAAAGTCAGATAATACTACCGCCAACGGAAATACCTATGCGATCATTATTGGCCTCAGCAAATATAAAAATGTAACATCTCTTCAATACGCTGATAAAGATGCACAGGCTTTTGATAATTTCCTGGTAAGCGATGCCGGCGGTAAGATCCCTTCCGCAAACATTGAATTATTTCTGAACGAGAATGCAACCCGGACAAATATTGGAGATGCTATTTCTGAGATAGCAAGAAAAGTAAAGCCCGGCGATCGTGTTTATTTTTTCTTCGCCGGTCATGGTGATATGGAAGATCTGACCCAGATCGAGAATGGGTTATTGTTATTGTACAATAGTCCTAACGGAAATTATTTCGGCATGAACGATGATGTGCTGGAGATTTTGGATCTGAAAAGATATCTTTCACCATTATCAGAACGGGGAGTGGAAATGATATTCATTGTAGATGCCTGTCATGCCGGTAATTTAAAAGGCGGTGTCCAGGGAATTGAACAAACGGCATCAGCATTAGCGGCATCATGGGGGAAGGAATATAAAATATTGTCCTGCCAGCCTAACCAGCTTTCATTGGAAAGTACTGAATGGGGCGGCGGCAGGGGATTATTTTCTTACGAACTCGAAGATGGAATGAAAGGACTGGCTGACATGAATAATGATGGAGTAGTGAGTATGTATGAACTCCAGAATTATATTCAAACTAACGTTGCTAAATACAGCGAGGGGAAACAAATTCCGATGGTAACTGGTGACCTGAGCAAGCCATTCGTTAAGGTGGTTCCATCTGTGCTGGCAGCTTTGAAAAAAGAAAAACAGGAAGAATTTCCTATGCTTGGAATGGTTGCTGTCAAAGGTAATGAAGATATAAATGTGGATTCGCTTGATGCCATTGGTAAGAAAATATACGCTTCTTTCAATAAAAATATTGCGGATACACAATTGATCTGGCCAAAGGATACCAATGCGTTGAGGGATTACAGGATGTTTGAAAAAAGATATCCCGACAATCCCCTGATCATTACCATGCGACGTAATTTGGCTGCCAGCCTGAATGACCGGTTCAATAAAATCGTAGGCCCATTGCTGAGAGGAGAGACAAGTTATTCCAACAGGGATGAGTGTTATTATGCTTCACTGGAACTGGATAGCTGCATGCATTTGCTGGGTGAACAGCATTACATGTATCAAAACCTGAAAGCCCGGAAATTGTTTATGGATGCCATGTCGTATACCTGGGCCATAAATGAAAATGAATATAATGTTGGCATGAGGCCGACAGTGTTGCATTCCATCAAATTACTGGAAGAGTCAGCAGAACTGGAACCGAATGCTGCTTATACATTGTCAGCGCTTGGTGTTCTTTATACTTATGTTTATGAATACGATAAAGCCGACAGTGTTTTTCAAAAATACCTCTCGCTTCGCCCTAATGATATTTCAGCAAAATATTCGCTCGGTCTTATCTATGCACAGGTGAAGCGCTATGATAAAGCCGAAAGTATATTTGAATCTTTATTGGAAAAATATCCTACTGATGTCAATATCAAATTGCAACTTATAGAAACTTACCGGGATAATAACAAATTGCAAAAATGCATGTCGCTGATCGATGAACTGATAGCTAACGACAGCACCAAAATGGAAGGATATTTCAGTAAAGGCGTTTTATATTCAACCGCTATTAACGTAGATAGCGCTGTACATTATTATAAGCTCGCTAAAAAAAATTACCCCGGATATTGTTCGGTTTGCGATAATAATATCGGGCAGATCTATTTTGTAACAGATCAAACTGATTCTGCACGGAAATATTTTAAACAGGTATTGGTACAGGATAGTACGTATCCCTTCGCTCACTTCAACCTCGGTACCATTGATCAAAAGGAAGGAAATCTTCAGGCTGCCATGAAAGAATTCTATGCCACCACACTGTACGCTACTGCTTCGTTGCAGGGATTTGTTACTAACCTGCAATTATATTTTGGAAAAACGTATGATACGTCTGATGCGGCTGCATATAAGCAATTTTCAAGACAAACATTTTTATTTAACATGCAGTATCTATCGTATCTCTCCATGCTCTATACCTACATTCGTGTACCCGGACTGATCGATAGCACCCGCAATGTCAATTTTCTGTTTGACCAGCTATTTAATTATAAAACCCATGATGATCTTACCTGGTTTCATAATGCCTGCTATAAGGCTATGAAAAAAGATACAGCCGGAGCCCTCGAAAGCCTAGAAAAATCGCTGAAGCTCGGCTTCGGAAATTATTTCATGCTGACCTGCGATAATGATCTTGCAATACTCCGGGATATACCGGAATTCAAAGCGTTGGTGCAACAATATTTCCCTGAGCAAAATAAAAAGAGAAAACGATAGAGAAGAAAATTCAGATCTTCCAGCTCACAATTTCATTCACCCAATCTTCTTTATACGGAGCAGTGATCTTGATATAATTATCTGTGTAACCTTCCATCATATTGTTTTTTACATGACCTTCAAACAATACCTTTCTGGTTTGTCCCTCATGCTGCTGCGTAAAGTATTGCATCTTCATATATGAAAGATTGCGCAGCGTTTTATTTCTTTCGTGACGGATATTCATGGGAACAACAGGTTGAATATTCAGGGCATGTGTATTATCTCTTTCCGAGTACGTGAATACATGCAGGTAAGAAATATCCAGTGAATGCAAAAAGTCAAAGGTTTCTTTAAAATCAGCGTCGGACTCAGAGGGAAAACCTACAATAACATCTACACCAATGCAGCAATGCGGCATTAGTTTTTTGATCAGGTTAACCCGTTCAGCGTACAATTCTCTTTTATATCTACGGCGCATCAAGCCAAGAATACGATTGCTGCCGCTTTGTAACGGAATATGAAAATGCGGCATGAATTTATCGCTGTTGGCAACAAACCCGATGATCTCATTCGTTAGCAGGTTTGGCTCAATAGATGAAATGCGATACCGTTCAATGCCTTCAACTTTTTCCAATTCCTTAATTAAAGAATAAAAATTTTCTTCTTTAGTAGGGTTTTCAAAGTCCCCCCTTTGAAGAGATTTAGCGAGGCCTTCTTTTTGGTTGCTGAAGTCGCCGAGATTTACTCCTGTCAGCACGATCTCTTTTACTCCATGTTCTGCCAATTCATTTGCATTACGAACCACATTCGTGATCGTATCGCTTCTGCTTTTTCCTCTCGCCATTGGTATGGTGCAAAAAGAACAATTGTAATCACAACCATCCTGAACTTTCAAAAAAGTTCTCGTACGGTCATTAATGGAATAAGAAGAGTGAAAACTGTTTACTTCATCAATGTCGCAGGAACAAATTTTTGCAGCATCATTTTTCGATAATTCCCGAATATGCTGTGCAATATTGAATTTCTCTGCTGCTCCAAGCACCAGGTCCACTCCCGGGATCGCTGCAATTTCTTCTGGTTTCAGTTGCGCATAACATCCGGTAATTACTACAAGGCTTTCCGGCGATTTTCTTTGAATGCGACGAACGATCTGCCTGCATTCTTTATCTGCATTATCCGTAACAGAACAAGTATTGATCACATACACGTCGGCCTTGTCATCAAACTCTTTTTTTTCAAAACCTTCATGTTCCATCATTCGGGAAAGCGAAGAAGTTTCTGCGAAATTGAGCTTGCAGCCTAATGTATGAAACGCCACTGTTTTTGCAACTGACATGGGCGGCAAAATTAAGATTTTTGCGTGTAGATTTCATTTCGGATATTTAGCGGCATCATCTTAAACCTATGTCGAAAAAAGCAATTCCAGTTCTGTTTCTTGTTCTAGCGGCTGTCATATTACTGCTGGTTAAACGAGGCGCTGACAGAAACACTGTTTCAAAGACGGGTGTCACCCATACTGATCCTTCGCAACAATCCAATCGTGATCATGGTTTCAATCGCCGTGTAGCTGATCTGGAATATACCAAACATGCTAAATGCCGGATGGATTGCCGGCACATCACACAGGAAGAAGTGCAGGAAATTTTACAGAACGGAACGATTAACGAGCGAAAGAGTAATGAGAATGACAGGCCTTGTCCTACCTACGCTGTTGAAGGCACTACTTCCGAAAACCAGCAATTACGGATCGTGTTTGCACAATGCGACAATATAACAAAAGTGGTGACCTGCATTGACCTTGGCAAAGAATGGCAATGCGATTGCCCCGGTGACGAAAATAAATATGGTAATAACAGGTAGCAGTCGGGATTTTTAAAATTGAATTTGGGTGTGATCTATGAAATCCAGGAATGTAATATTATCGCTGGTGCTGATATTGGGGATAGTAATATTTCTTTTTATTAAATGGCGCATCAATGAACCGGTCAGAAAAGAAGCTTTTAATCGAAAGCCCTCATATATTGAATATTCTGCAGATGCGCTATGCCTCATGAACTGCCGCCACATCAGCAAAGAAGATATTAATACAGTAATGCGAAAAGGAGTGATCCTTTTCAGTAAAAGTAATTTACGGAATCAGCCTTGTCCTACATTTACTTTGCAGGGTTTTACTGACCAGGGAGAAAATATTCGGGTTTTTGTGACACAATGCCGGGCAGTAACCAGGATTTTAGCCTGTTATAATCTAAAAAAAGATTTTCAATGTGATTGTTCCGGGGAAAATGTTACATGGGTCAGCCTTGGATCAAAATGAAAAATTGATGCATTATCTCTTAAAACCATTTCAATGGGCCTATTGTATCTATGCGATGATACTGTTTGTAAGCATCATGTTGCTCATTTTTCCCTTCGTGATCATCGCCAGTTTTTTTGGACGCATCAGAGGCGGCAATATGATCTATCGCTTATGTATGTTGTGGGCCGATCTTTGGTTCCCGCTAATATTTATTTATTTTAAAAGAATTTATGAATCGCCGCATGACAAAAAGAGATCTTACATTTTTGTAAGTAATCATATCTCCAATTTGGATGCTGCGATAATCGTAAAAGCATACCGGCAACCGCTTCGCCCATTGGGAAAAGTGGAAATGAGCAAAGTGCCGGTGTTTGGATTTATTTACAGAAATGCAATTGTAACCGTTGACCGGAGTAATGCTGCCGACCGGATGAAAAGTGTCAGAATATTAAAATCCATTATCAGCAAAGGAATATCGGTGCTGGTTTTTCCCGAAGGCACTTTCAACATGTCGCATCAACCGTTGAAAGAATTTTATGACGGCGCTTTTCGTATAGCCATCGAAACGCAGACGCCGATCAAACCTGTTTTGTTCCTTGACTCTTATGACCGTTTAAAATACCATCATGTATTTACATTGACACCCGGACGGTGCCGAATCCTTTACCTGGAAGAAATTCCGGTAGCAGGATTGACCACTGCCGATACGGCAATGCTGAAAGAAAAAGTTTACAAGATCATGTCCGAGAAACTAAGAGAATATAAAGTAAGTTGGCTTAAGCCCTGAAATGGGTGTCCTGAGATGATATTCACTAAATTGCAAAAAACATTCACGATTCACAATTCACGATTCCCTAATGCTATACGCAGAGATCATCATACCATTAGCACTTCCGAAAAATTATACCTGGTTCGTCCCTGATCATTTAACGGAAACAGTGAAAATGGGTTGCCGTGTGGAAGTGAACCTGGGAAAGAATAAAAAGTATGCCGGTATCATTAAGCGTTTGCATTCTGAAAAACCGGAATTATTTGAACCTAAAGAGATACTGAACGTGCTGGATGCAGAGCCGGTAATTTTTGAAGAACAGTTACAGCTTTGGGAATGGATGGCTTCTTATTATATGTGCAGCCAGGGAGAAGTGATGGCAGCAGCGTTGCCTTCTCATTTCAAATTATCCAGCGAGACGATTGTTGTGTTCAATGAAGAATTTGGAGAAGATTTTTCTGCACTGGAGCATGATGAATATATGGTGGCGGAAGCACTGCTGTTAAAAAAAGAATTGAAGATCTCAGAAGTGCAGCAGATACTTGACTCGTCACATGTGTATCCCGTCATCAATCAACTCATCAATAAAAAAGTTTGTTTCGTTTGGGAATCGCTGAAACAGACCTATGCTCCGAAAAAAGAAACCTATGTGCTGCTGAATCCGCAATTCGATAATGAAGAAGCCTTGTCCGCATTATTAAATGAAGATAAAAAACTGCAAAGAGCCGAAAAGCAAATGGAGTTGCTGCTCAGTTATCTGCATTTGGTAAAAACGCAGGGAGAGGTCACTAAATCAGAATTGCTGAAAAAATCCGGCGCTTCGGATGCACAGTTAAAAGGATTGATCGATAAAAAAATTCTCCGGACAGAAAAACGAAATGTGGATCGCCTGCAATATCTCCCCAAAGATATTCAGATAGATTTTGAGCTCACGGCAAACCAGCAAAAAGCTTATAAAGAAGTAGAACAAGCTTTACAAACTAAACAGGTTTGTTTGCTGCACGGCGTTACTTCCAGCGGTAAAACGCAGATATACATCAAACTTATCGAGCAAATGATTCGCAGCGGAAAGCAGGTATTGTATATGCTTCCGGAAATTGCACTGACCTCGCAGATCATTCGCCGCTTGCAAAAACATTTTGGCGGTTATATCGGCATCTATCATTCTAAATTTTCTCAGAATGAAAGAGTGGAGATATGGAATAAAGTGAAAACCGGTGAACTGAAGATCGTACTCGGCGCCAGGTCATCGGTGTTTTTACCGTATTCTCATCTCGGGTTAGTGATCTGCGATGAAGAACACGACACTTCTTTCAAACAGCAGGATCCTGCCCCAAGATATAATGGCCGTGATGCTGCGATTTATCTCGCATCGTTGTTTGATCCCGACAAGGCCGGGACAAGTGCGAAAACAATTTTAGGCAGCGCCACTCCATCACTGGAAAGTTATTACAATGCCACTACCGGTAAATATGGATTAGCAGAATTGATGCAACGATACTGTGATGTGCAATTGCCGTCGATAGAAATTATTGACACAAAAAAAATCCCGCAAAAAGATAAAACGAAACTTATTTTATCTCCAAGGCTTATCGAATCAGTACAGGAAGTGATCGCAAGAGACCGGCAGGTGATCTTGTTTCAAAACAGGAGAGGATATACGCCGTACCAGATTTGTAATGTGTGCGGATGGATACCGGAATGCAAGAATTGCGACGTATCGCTTACCTACCACAAACAGAAGAATAAATTGGTTTGCCATTATTGCGGCTCCACGTATCCGCCATTGCATACCTGTATGGTTTGCGGCAGCCACAATTTTGTGCAGCGGAATTTTGGAACTGAACGAATAGAAGAACAACTGCGAGAAGTTTTCCCTGATGCAAAAGTGGCAAGAATGGATATTGATACAGTGCGGGGAAAAAATGCTCATGATGTATTGATACAGCAATTTGAACAGCGGCGCATTGATATTTTGGTAGGAACGCAGATGGTAGTTAAAGGATTGGACTTCGATCATGTGGACCTTGTCGGAATATTGGATGCAGATGGATTATTGCATTTCGCAGATTTCCGGGTAAATGAAAGAGCGTTTCAATTGATGGAGCAGGTGAGTGGAAGGGCAGGACGAAAACCTGCCTCGACGACAGGCGGGGAACACGGAGGAAAAGTGTTGATCCAAACGTCCAATCCTGCTCATCCTGTTTTGAAATATGTGCAGGATCATGATTATAAAAAAATGTTCACGGACGAACTGGAAAAACGAAAACAATTTTTTTATCCTCCTTTCTCAAGGATCATCCTGTTGACTTTTAAACATAAAATAAAAGAAGTAGTGGAACGAGCTGCTGTACACTTTGCGGATTCATTAAATAATAAATACGGGCAATATATAGTCGGCCCTGCCGAACCGGTGATCAGTCGTATCCGTGGCCAACATTTAATAGAATTGTTATTAAAATTGCCGCGGGATACT
>DASZPW010000342.1:0-11009 GCA_035550155.1 Chitinophagaceae bacterium
TGAAAAAGATCAGGGATGGATACTGGGAATTAATGATCGATAAATCATTGCCAAAAGGCGAATATGCTTTTACCATGATGGCAATTGGAATGCAGGCAATGGATGGAGGGATGACTCTTTTTGCATTTGGGGTTGATTAATTTCAAAAAAAATCGGACATATAAATTTTACACTTTCCTACGCCCGATTTACATTGATATAGGTTTTATACGAGGCTCGCTTCCATCGTAATGTTGGTGTTAAGCGATTTACTGATAGGGCAATTAGCTTTGGCATCTGCTGCACATTCAGCAAATTTTTCTGCGGTAATACCCGGCACTGATGCTTTTACTTCCAGGTGGCTTTCAGTAATAGCGCCATTCTCCAAAGTGACCGTACATTTTGTATCTATACTTGCCGGGGTAAATCCCGCAGCACCTAAAACAAAACTCAATTTCATGGAATAGCATCCGGCATGAGCCGCCGCCACCAATTCTTCAGGATTGGTATACGTTCCATCTTCAAAACGGCTCCTGTAATCATAAGCGGTATTGCTTAAAACTTTTGCCTGAGTAGTGAGAGTTCCACTCCCTTCTTTTCCGGAACCTTTCCAATTTGCTGTTGCTGTTCTTTTCATAAAATAAATTGTATTTATGGTTGATTAATTTCTTCCAGTTCTACCAGCCTGTTTTCAGGGTCGTTGTATTCGATGATAAAATTATTTTTGCCTGTCCCAATTAGTATTTTTAAAAATTTTTGCTGCACCAGTTCCAGCAGCGACAAAAACAAAAAGATGGCATGTACCCTGTTTTCACAATGATCGAATATTTCATGAAACGCTACGGATTTGTGTTGCTGCGCCAGCGAAAGCATCTGGTCACGGCTTTCTTCAATAGTGTAATTATACCGCACCACAGTATGTACCGGTTTATTAAACCGGTCCGAATACTTCTGCATAGCTTTCTCAAAAGCACGCATCAGTTTGAACATAGTGATCGTTTGGATCTCAGTTCCTTCGCCTGAAGCTTCTCCTATTTCAGACAATTCTTTTTGAATGTTGCCTCTTTTTACAAGTAACATACGTTGCGCTTCCATTTCTGCCATTTGCGCCGATGCTTCTTTAAATCTTTTATATTCCAGTATCTTATTGATCAGTTCCTGTCTCGGGTCAATTTCATTACCCAATTCATCCAGCTCTTTCCGCGGTAATAGCATTTTGGCTTTAATGCGCATCAGTGTAGAAATAAATAAAATAAACTCGCTGGACAATTCGATATTCAACGATTCCTGTTCGTGAATGTATTGGAGAAAATCATTGATGATTTTTGTGATCGGAATATTATAAATATCCAACTCATCTCTTTCTATAAAAAACAACAACAGGTCGAAAGGGCCTTCAAACTGAGGCAGTTTTATCTGGTAATTCGATGTATTCACTAAATATTATTTTTTTCAATCTATCTTATTTTACCAATAGATCGTAGCCTGCAAAGCTAAGGATTGTGACGCAATACACCGACTCTGAATCCATAATTGAAATAACAAAAGCTGATGTTTATCCACAATTGTTTATTAAAATTTAACTGCAAGCCCGATGCCCATTAGCTCTTTTAATTGAAGTGTAGGTCCGCCAATACTCCCATCGCTCTTCACGGTTTTGATATCATTATCATAGATCATATCAACATTCAGGTTCATCGTAATGATCTTGGTTACTTTTACCAATAACATATTTGTCCAGTAAAGGTCTATATTCTGCGGCTCATGCTTATAATTTGAAAACAGATCCAACCTTCCCTGGAAACTTGCACTTTTGCTGAGATCCGTTTTATAAATTACCGAAGCAAAAGCGCCAATTTCTACTTTCGATCTTTTTCCGGGATCAACACCGTAAGCACCTGCTGCCGACAAACTATCATTGCTGACGATTACCCATCGGGCAGTAACCGGTGAAAGAAACACAGAAAAATTCGAAGATGGTTGATACGTGATACCCGGCGATAATAAAATATATGCAGGGGCAAAAAGGTCAGAGGTCAGCACTTTAGAATTATTATCTGGATAGGAATACCCCTTGCTGAATTGAGTGCGTAAATTAAAAAGTGCACTCAGGTACCATTGTTTGTGAACGGCATATCCATATTTTGATAACAGGTCGATCCTATCATCGGACTTTCGGCTTCCAAGGCTCGTCGTATTTACAAATCCATATGCCATTTCAAGTGTATTATCCCATTGATTTTTTCCTTTTTTGTAATATGCATGAAGATCCAGCAATGATGCAATGGAAAGAGAAGATCTATCGCCGCCGGCGGCCCAGTTTTTCAAGGCTCCCTGGTTCAGATTCAGATTAAAAAGCCCACCTGTTTTCCAAACTTTCGGAATGGTATCCGCCGCATCTTTAGCGATCGTTTTATTTGCATCAGCCTGTAGTTGCTTCACAGACTGGTCCTGGGCAAATAACGACAGGCTACTCACCAGGATCGACATTGTAAGACAAAGAATAATTTTCATATACAAGTTTTTTAAAAAAATAATAAAGGCAGGAATAGCAAAAACCATTCCTGCCTTCATTTCATTTGAGAAAATTATTTTTTCAATGCATCTCTTATTTCCCGCAGCAGTACAATTTCTTCGGGTGTAGCCGGTGGTGCCGCTGGTGCTTCTTTTTTCTTGGAAGCATTTATAGCTTTTATTACCAAAAAGAGGAAAAAAGCAATAGCAATGAATTTGACAATAGCAGAAATGGCAATCCCATACTTTAATTCCGCTTCGCCTACCTTTATTGATAATGAATCAAAATTAATACCGCCGGTAATCATTCCCACGATAGGCATAATGATGTTTTCAACAATTGCATTAACAATGGCACCGAATGCAGCGCCGATTACAACAGCCACGGCAAGGTCAATAACATTACCTTTAATGGCAAATTCTTTGAATTCTTTAAGCATTCCCATATATTTTAGATTTTGGTGATACTAAATATACGTTTTTAATTTCACTCACTTTTTGATGCCGGGGTATTGCATATCCAGGCTTTTCATTAAATCGTACAATTGTTTGGCAATAATATATTCTTTATACCAGTTCTGATCTGAAGGGACAATCGTCCATGGTACATTATTACAATTTTCAAAACAATCTTCATACACTTTCATATAGTCATCCCATAATTTGGATTCTTTAAAATCCTGCTCATTGTATTTCCACATTTTTCCGGGGTCTTTGGTGCGTTCTTTCAGCCGATCATGTTGCTCTTCTCTTGAAATGTGGAGATAAAATTTCAAAATATGCGTATCGTTATGAGTTTCCAGCAATTCTTCGAAATCATTGATGGCTTTCATTCTCTTTTGAGCCGTTTCATCATCACACCATTTATGAACTCTTGTCACAATGATATCTTCATAATGAGAACGATTGAATATCTGTATCATGCCTTTGCCCGGCGCATGCTGATGTACTCTCCAGAGAAAATCATGTGCCGCTTCATCTGGAGTAGGAACTTTAAAAGATCTTACTGTCACGCCCTGGGGATTCAATTGGCCAAAAACAGAACGGATTGTGCCATCTTTCCCGGCGGCATCCAATCCCTGGAGCACTACTAAGATGGAATGTTTATTTTCTGCATACAGCAAATTTTGCAGTTCATCAAGCTCTTTAAGCATCTTTTCCAGCTTTTCTTTCGTTTCTTTCTTGTCAAAATCTTTAGGAGCTCTGGTATCGATGTCTTGTAATTTTATTTTACTCATGTATTAAATTTATTAAAACCACTGCAATGCAAAAAATGTTTTATTGCACTACCGTACCTTCGCCGGGCTTAAAGAATTTTCAAAAAAACGAACTGGAATTATGAACAACAGGATCATCAGTTGGGGAATTTTTATACTATTATGTTTTATATGGGGCAGTTCATTTATTTTAATGAAATGGGGATTATATGATGCCGGGCAAAAAGAAGTGCTTTCGCCATATAATGTTGCTGCATTACGGCTTCTATCTTCCGGTATCGTGATGCTTCCCTTTCTTCCCGGGGCTTTGAAAACGCTTCCCAAAAAAATTGCCTGGTATGTGGTGCTGACAGGATGGCTGGGAAGTTTTTTTCCTGCATTTTTATTTTGTATCGCCGAAACTAAAATTGATGGAGCCCTGGCAGGAAGCCTCAATTCATTAACGCCGCTGTTTGTAATAATTACAGGCGCCCTTTTTTATAAATTAAAAACAAGCACTCAAAAAACATTTGGTGTGCTTATCGGGCTATTGGGATGTGCACTGCTTGTATATGCCAACTATTCCCGGCCTATGGGATATATCTTGTATTCCGGTTTTATTATAATAGCCACATTTTTTTATGGCCTCAACGTAAACATGGTATATAAAAAATTGCAGGGCATTTCTTCAATGCATATTGCCACCATTGCTTTTACCTGTTTGATCCCACCATCACTGATCGTATTATTGATCACCGGTTATTTCAAATTGCCGCTTACGAATCATTCTTATGCATTGAGCACTTTAGCAAGTTGCATCTTAGGGATCATGGGAACCGCAGTAGCATCCTGGCTATTTTATATTCTTATAAAAAAATCGGGCGGATTATTTGCCTCATTAGTTACTTACGGCGTTCCGTTTATAGCGATACTATGGGGTATTTATTATCATGAAACCATTACATACCTGCACATCATTGCACTCATCATCATTTTAATTGGAGTATATTTTGCCAGTCGACCCGAAAATAGTAAGTACTAAAAAAGAAAATTGATCTCTTCGCTCTATACAGACATGATCTCTTTTTCTTTTGCAGCAAGATGAGTTTCAATTGCAGCAATATATTTATCTGTGATCTGTTGTACAGAGTTCTCCGCATCTTTGGCAACATCTTTACTCAAGCCGTTTTTCTCCAGCTTTTTGACCTGCTCAATAGCATCCCGGCGGATGTTGCGGATAGCAACACGTGAATGCTCTGCTTCATTGTGGCATCTTTTAACCAGGTCCTTTCTTCTTTCTTCTGTTAACGGAGGTAAAAATAAACGTATCAGGTTGCCATCGTTTTGAGGAGTAATGCCAATATTGGCGGCGAGTATGGCTTTTTCTATTGGTTGCAGCATATTTTTTTCCCAGGGTTGAATGCTGAGAGTACGTGCATCCATAACACTTACATTGGCTACCTGGCTAATGGGCATTTGGGATCCGTAATAATCCACCATTATGCCATCGATCATTTGCGGATTGGCTTTGCCCGCCCTGATCTTTGTTAATTCGGTTTCCAAGTGACTGATCGCTTTTTTCATGTTGTCTTCAGTCGAAAAAGTAATTGAGGAAATATCTTCTGACATAATTTAATTTTGTGGAGGCAAAACTAATAAATTGGCAGTAACCCAAAAAAATGCCGGAAGTTATTTATGAAAACCTCCGGCTATGATACTTATTGCCGAAATAACTTATTTTTCTTCAACTGCAGCAGCCTCTTGCGTCAAGGTCACCACTTTTGATGTTTGTTTGAGCTCCGTAGCCCCGTTCAATTTTTTAGCGATAACCAAAGAACGGCGGGGCCTTCGGTAATATAATAATCCAAAACCAATAAAACTCAGCGTCAACATGAGTAGTAATAATAAAGTTGGGCCCATACTTCTTGCAAAATATGCCAGTGCAACAAATCCTGCATTTACAACCAGGCAAATAAAAGTGATGGCCTTATGACCGAACCCCTTTTCAAGAAGCAGGTGATGCACATGGTTGCGATCGGGAGTGAAAGGAGAATTACCATTATAAATTCGGATAGAAAAAACTCTCAACGTGTCTAAAAGCGGTACGATGAGTATGGAAAATCCAACTGCAACAGCTGATTCAACCGGCATGGCTACATATGGCTGATCAGCAGTGTTGATAAATTTTATCACGAGTATTGCATTGACCAGCCCGATCATCAGCGAACCGGAATCTCCCATAAATATTTTTGCAGGATGATGATTGAAGATCAAGAATGCTACCAGGCTGCCGGTCATGGCAAAAGCAAGTAGTGCATAAGATTGCTCACCAATGATGAAAAAATAACTCCCGAAAATCAAAGTAGTGAAAATGCCAAGACTGCTTGCCAATCCATCCACCCCGTCAATAAGGTTAAATGAATTGATCACAACGATGATAGTGAGATAGGACAACGCCAACCCGAAACCTTCGGGCACCGCATCGAATCCAAACAAACCATGCATACTATCCAGCCGGATGCCGCCGAGGTGAATCAAAATAGAGGCTGCGATCACCTGGCCAATAAATTTTTTGGAAGCAGACAGGACCAAAAGATCATCTTTTAATCCGAGAAAGAAAATAACCAGCGATGCAGCAAAAAAATATTGAAACTCGGGATTGATATACCCCTGTATTGAAAGTAATGAAGCTAATAAAAAACCACCGAAGATACCTACGCCGCCTAATGAAGGAACAGGTAATGTATGAACTTTTCTTTCGTCCGGTACGTCAAACAATTTTTTCTGTTCTGCTATTTGTAAGACAACAGGTACAGCCAGAAAACTGATAATGAAGGAAACCGAAGCTGTGAGTAAAATATCCAGCATCAAGCAGGGTTTTGCTGTACAAAAATAGGTTTTAACCCTTAAGATTGCCAATTTCCATCATAATATTTATTCAGCACTTCAAAATCCACAATTTACTTTCAAATAGTAAAAATTAATTGGCAATATCCATTCTTGGCAAGTTTCGTATTAAAAAAGGCTGCAATTTTGCTAACCAAAACATGGCTTTGGAATCATTAATTTACTAAAAGTTTAAAAAGAAAAATAAATTTATGCCGGAACTTACAGCAATTGCTTCTCAAATCAGACGTGATATCGTTAGAATGGTACATGGTGCCAACAGCGGTCATCCCGGTGGTTCGCTTGGATGCACAGAATTCATTACTGCTCTATATTTCAAAGTAATGAAACATGATCCGGCGTTTAATATGAATGCTACGAATGAAGATGTTTTCTTTTTATCAAATGGACATATATCTCCCGTTTTCTATTCAACATTGGCTCGTTCCGGCTATTTTGATATAAAAGAGTTAGCAACTTTCCGAAAAATAAATTCACGATTGCAAGGCCATCCGGCTACGCATGAGCATTTACCTGGTGTACGAATTGCTTCAGGTTCATTAGGACAGGGTATGAGTGTTGCGATCGGAGCCGCATTAGCAAAAAAATTAAATGGGGAAACTACGTACGTATTTTCCCTGCATGGTGATGGAGAATTGGATGAAGGACAGGTTTGGGAAGCTATTATGTTCGCTGCGCATCATAAAGTAGATAATTTAATTTCAACGGTGGACTGGAATGGCCAGCAAATAGATGGACCGACAGATAAAGTGATGCGGCTTGGAAATATCCGGCAGAAATTTGATGCATTCGGATGGATGACTCTTGAAATGGATGGTAATGATCTGGACTCCGTAATTACTACATTGGAAAAAGCAAAATCCATGACCGGCCAGGGAAAACCGATCGCCATAATGATGCATACTATTATGGGCAAAGGAGTTGACTTCATGGAAAATGATCACAATTGGCATGGAGTAGCACCGAATGATGAGCAATTAGCAAAAGCTTTAGCGCAATTACCTGAAACATTGGGAGATTATTAATTAAAAAGTCAAAATGAAACCCAGGACTATCGCTTAACTGGATCCTTTTAATAGTTCATTTTGAAATTTAATTTATCTATTCGCTGCGTAATGAAAATTCATACAGCGACGCTTTTCTTGCAGGTATCCATGAAGCGATCAAAGCAATGACAAAAACAGTTGCTCCCACCAAGAGGAAATCCATCCATCGCAATTTCACAGGAAAATAATCGATGAGGAAAGAACCACCCTGCAATGGTATCAGATGAAGATGGACCTGTGCCCAGGCAATGACCAATGCCAAAAACATTCCAAGCCCACCTCCTATTAATGCTATCAAAAGGCCTTCACTGAGAAAAATTTGCTGAATAAAATTTTTATTTCCACCTAAAGCATGAAGCACACTGATATCCTTTTGTTTTTCCAGAACCAGCATTGTCAATGCCCCAACCATATTGAATGCCGCTACGATCAGGATAAGACAAAGTATTGCATAGATCACCCAGCGTTCCAGGTTCATCACAGAATACAAACTTTGATTCTGTTCAAATTTGTTTTGTATTAGATAGCCGGCACCAAAGATCTTTTTTAAATCTTTTTTTACTTCATCTGCCCGGGAAGGATTATGTAAAGAAATTTCAATATTGCTGTATTCATCGGGTGCAAGTTTTAGTGCTTGCTTCACAAAATCAATATTAGTGATACCATATTTATTATCGAAATCTTCTTGTATCAAAAATGTGCCGGAGGAATTGATCGAAGCAGGAAAGATATCTTCAAGCATATTGATCTGTTCGGTATTACTTTTTCTCGGTAAATAAATTTTTAGCAGAAAAAGATTCCTGTCTGACTGTATATGAATGGCATTTTCTACTCCGGCTCCGATAATAATTTTTGGTGAATCCGCAGTTCCCAGGTCATAATTACCTTTCACCAAATGGTTCGCAACACCTGTTGTATACCGGTAATTGTCATCAACGCCTTTTACATAAACCACAGACTGGTTTTCCCCGTTTTGCAACAATGCCTTTTCTTCCACCACCAGAGAAAAATTCTTTATCTCCTGCAAGGATCTTATTTTTTGCAATTGTTCCGGGGTGACAAGAATTGTTTTTCCGCTGACAGGTGATATTTTAAGATCGGTGTAAAAAGTGGAATACAATGATTTCACCAAACCTTCAAACCCATTGAATACACTAAGCACCAGGATCAGCGCTGCAGTACCGATGATAACGGCAATGATACTGATCCATGCAATGATATTAATGGCAGTAGTGGATTTTTTGGCTTTGAAATAGCGCCACGCAAACAAAAAGTTCAGGAGGCTCAAAGATTTAAATTTTTAATTGTTAGCCTTTTTCTTCCCTTTATTATCCGAAGACTGTTGTTCTTTTATTTGTTTGAACAATTCTTCCATCCTGAAAACATGATCAAGCGTATCATCCTGAAAAAATTTCAATACGGGAATATTGCGCAGTTGATGCCGCACCCGCTGCGACAATTCCTTTTTTATCTCCCAACCTTTTTCTTCGATTTTTTTCAAAGTGTGTTTTGGATCCTGCACCTTGAAAAAACTCAGGTATATCCTTGCTTCCAGCAAGTCGGGAGTAACTTTTACAGATGAAATTGAAACCATGCCGCCATCGAGCATAGTAAGTCCCAGGCGTTGAAAGATCTCATTCAGCTCCTGCTGTATCAGCCCGGCTATTTGTTTCTGACGTTTTCCTTCCTGCATAGTATTAACGGTTCGTTCGCTGCAAAAGTAGTTACTTTGCCCCGTTTACATTATTTATTGCAGTATGAAGAAATATTCAAGGGTATTCAAATATCTCAAAGATTATAAAAGTCGGATCGGGTTATATTTTCTTTTTATTCTGCTATCTGTCATTTTTTCGATTGTATCGGTAGGAATGCTGATGCCATTCCTGGACCTGATTTTTAAAGGAGCTACCGGCGCTTCAGAATTGGTAAAATCTACGAGCAACCCGGTATTAAAATTTGTACGTGACCTGTTGGTGGACCTTATGAATAGCGGCGATAATGGAAAATTGAAAGCGCTTGCAATCATCTGCATTCTGATTTTATTATTCATCTTTCTCAAAAATCTTTTCCTGTATTTATCGTATTATGTTTTGAATCCTGTGAAAAATGAAATCTCAAACAAACTGCGGGCTGAGATCTACGATAAAATCTTAAGATTACCGATCGGCTATTTTACAGAAAAAAGAAAAGGCGACCTGATGAGCCGCACTACCAACGATCTTGCAGAAGTGGAAACATCCGTTGTTGGCACATTGGAAGGATGGATCCGTGATCCGCTGACCATTCTGATCGTTCTTGGTTCCCTTTTTATTTTAAGCCCGCAATTGACATTGTTCTTGTTATTATTGCTACCGGTGATGGGATTTATTATCGGCAGAGTTTCCCGGTCATTAAAAAAACAATCGCAGGATGTGGCGATCAAATATGGTCAATCTGTTTCCATCCTTGACGAAACACTCAGCGGGCTGAGGGTGATCAAAGCATTTAATATTGAAGGATTGCTTAGAAATAAATTCCTTGATGTAAATAATTCCTTGCTTTATTCAAAGAATAAGATCAGTTTCCGGAGAGATCTTGCTTCGCCGTTGTCAGAATTTTTAGGCGTTGCTATTTTTTCCGTCATTCTTTGGTTTGGCGGAAGACTGATCCTAAGAAATGAGATCACTTTAGAAGCATCAGTTTTTTTGACCTACCTCGCTTTATTTTATAATATCATCAACCCGGCAAAAACACTTTCTACTTCTTTCAGCAATATGCAAAAAGGTTCTGCTGCTATTGACCGTATTGAAGAAATACTGAGAACTCCTGTAACAGTTGATGATAATCCGAATGGAAAAAAGATTTCTTCATTCAACGACCGCATCGAATTCAGGAATGTCACTTTCGCTTATGAGGATACGGTGATCTTAGATTCTATTAACCTTGCCATTGAAAAAGGGAAAACCATTGCGTTGGTAGGTTCTTCGGGTGCCGGTAAATCAACATTGGCAGACCTTGTACCGAGGTTTCATGATGTTACCAGCGGCGAATTGTTGATCGATGGCATCAACATCAAAGATTATTCATTACAATCACTCCGCAGCCTGATGAGTATCGTGACACAAGAGCCGATACTTTTCAATGACAGCATTGCAAACAATATTGCTCTCGGACACCAGGGCGCCAGCCTTGAAGAGATCATACAGGCAGCAAAAATTGCCAATGCGCATGATTTTATTATTCAAAAAGAACAGGGTTATGACACCAATATCGGCGATCGTGGAAGTAAATTAAGCGGCGGCGAAAGACAACGACTTACCATCGCAAGAGCAGTTTTGAAAAATCCGCCCATTTTAATTCTCGATGAAGCCACTTCTTCTCTCGATAC
>DASZPW010000343.1:0-3623 GCA_035550155.1 Chitinophagaceae bacterium
CAAATGAATATCCAACCAACACCAACCGCTGATTTTGCCTGTTCTTAAATACTCTTAAGAGATAAGATTGAATAGCTGCTGCAGTTTCCTCTGGTGTTTTCTTATCCCAGAAATAACTTTTTGCATTGATAGCTGTAACCCCGTAGCCGCCCTTGTTCAATGCAGTGCAGAGATCCGTTGAAAAGCGGTTAAACCCACCATCACCACTGATATAAAGTACAAACGGATTATTTCCATTAGCATTCCATTCCTTTATTGGCAATTCATCGGATTGTGCAGATAGTGCAACGGGGAACAAAACAGACAACAAATAAATATAAAAATATTTCTTCATGGTTTCATTACCTGGTTTATTGCCAGGGGCAATTGTATCAGATCAAAATCATTGTCGTACACCAAATATTTATTTTCCCAGATGGTAGCATATTTTTCTTTGAATTCCCGCAGGCCTTTGTAATGCTGAAAACGTTTAATTTTCTCCGCAGCGATCTTAATGATCTGCTCAGCAGTATTATCCGGCTCGGTGATGCCGGTCAGCGGCACCATTCCAAGATTCAGGAATAACCGGTTCTGTTCTTTGGCATATTCAATCAGTTTGATGATGAGTGCATCCATGGCGGCAGCGGGTGCATCATCCGTTTTCCGGATAAGATCATAAGTGCATTCATCTTCCGCATAATCGGGAATGATATTCAGAAAAGCTTTGACATTTCCATTTTCATCGTTGAGGGTAATGATATCCTGTTTCTGTAATTCATTCAGATCAAACATGCCTTGCGAAAATATAAATTCTCTTTTCCCGATACTTTCCAGCCATTCATCCGAAACTTTTTTTAATTCGGAAAGGAATTCCGTTTCATGCGGAGCTTTGCGAACCTCCGTTGTAAATCCTTTTTTCTGAAGACTGTTCAAGCCATTGCGCAAAGATTTTTTATCCCTTCCTTCCAAATTGAATTTATCAATTTCCAAAATGGCTTCCTGCCCGATCATCAGTCGTTGCTTCTTCAATTGATTAAACCACGGTATGCTGTCTTCATCCACCCGGTAAAAAGCAGGTTTCAATCCCATTTTCCGGCATTGCCGGTCAAATTCTTTTAATACTTCTATTTTATTCTCCGCTGCACATACCGGTTCTTCCAGCACAATAGCAAAACCACCGGAGATGCGATAAGCAATGAACGCATCATGCAGATCAGAAAAGAAAAAGAGTTTGTCTTTATATAATTTGAAATGATCCACGGCAGAATTCCCGAATTCACTCAGCAGGAATGCCGCTTTTTCTTTGTAATTATTTTCCAAAACATGTTTACCAAGATTGGGCCTTATCAGCATGAAAAGGAAAAATCCCCAGGTCATAAATCCAAGCACTCTTATCAGCCATACAAACTCATGGCCAAACCTTGTCAGTGGATGCAAGCCATCATCATCAGCCAGCAAAAAACTTTTGAATGTATGCAGCAATGATTCTCTCCAGCCAAAGTCAATGCCGAAATGTTTTTTATCAATAAAATAAAAACTGATGAATCCGAACAGCGCAACTGCCACTACACTGATGAGCGCCGTTTTCAATCCTGACCTGATCCATTTTTTACTGCTCTGTATCCGGTATTGTGAAGCAGTAGTTACTAATACGATGACGGTTACCGCAGCCACAATCGCTTCTTCGTAATCTAGAGCTTTTGTCAAATGCCCTATCAGCGACAGTACTGAAAAGGTCAATGCCAGTATCCATGCATTGCGCAATCCCCGGAAAAGAAATGCAGAAGTTACCAGCAATGCCAGCCCGATGAACAACACTAAAAAGTTAGAAGCATGGATGGTAGTCAAAGGAAGATATTCCCTCAGTAAATGTAGCCGGTTATTCAAAGGAGGCGTTACCACCGAAATGATATTGATGATCCCTAATGCAAAAGTGAGTAACACCGGCGCCGCCCGGAAAAATAATTTTCTTCCTACCCATGCAAATGATATCAATCCTGCCAGCAAGGGCAGCCAGAATTCAAAGATCCTGTAAAGAATGGTGATAGATAATGCATCCACAGAGCTATAACCATATTGCTGCAGCACATAAACCATTAAAAGTTCCACTGCCCCCAATCCACGAAGAAAAGGCGAGATCACCATCATGAGGATGGAAATAATATATGCGCCGGCAGCAGCGCCGAATGAAGCAGGCACTCCCAGCGCAAGCATGGCAATATAAATATGGAGCATCCCGGAAAGTTCTACCCCGATAGAATAGCCCACTGCTCCATAAAATTTTTTTTGATTGACATTGGCAGCAAATAATTCATTCAATGTTGGTGTGAAAGAAGGGAACCGCTTATCGATCCAGTTAAATAATTTTCCTTTTTTCCTGATAGCTCTTACCATCAGCGAGAGGAAAGTGATAATCAGCAATACAGCGATGAGCCCGAGCCATGAATTTTTAAAATGATTGGTGGCAAGTATGGTGACAATGATCACCGGTAAGCCCGCAAGAAACACCGTTACTAATCCTGCAAAACCATAAAGGCCGCTTGCCTGGTGCACCTGAATTTTATTGAAACCGGCTTTACGGATCTGAGAAGGTGAATATGCGAGGGCACTCACTCCGCCCGCCGGCAAAAAAACACTGATAAAATTTCTTTTCAGGAAGAGCACCACCGCTTTGCCCCATTGCAACACAAGGTCAATAGCGGCAAAACATTTTTTATACATTCCTGCCTGCAGGAAAATATAAATGACCGTGACGATAAATCCGGCGATCAGCCAAAAAGGATTTGCCTGCCGTATCTGGGGCACGATGGCATTCAATTCCTTTCTTTCGCTTCTGAAAAATACAATGGCGAGCAGCAGCATCAGCAATGCCAATATCTCTCTCCACGATGATAAAAGGGAAAATGAACGTAACTTATTTTTCCTGGCTGCACTCATATTGACTCCGGGACCTGCAAGTTATCAATTACCTGATGATTCAGTTAGTGATACTGAGAAAATTAATTAAATATTTTGTGTAATTTATGTGGAGGCGAGCTGCAATGCTACTATCATCGCCTGTTGTGTCACTCACTTGATCGTTCAGAATTCTACTCGACTTTCTTTATTAAGAAGCGAGAGTATTTATATCGATTACTTCATTTTCAAAATAAAGTGAAGAAAGATTTGCTGGTTTCGTTCGAAAAACACTCCGAACTTTAACAGCTTGACCACGTTCCCCTTCAATTGCCATTTCCAACTTTATTCCCGGATCATAAAATATATTTCCAGAACACAATTCATAAAGGAATAAAGAAACATCTGTAAAACTTCCTAGTATGATTTTATTACCGAACGAATATTGCTGATTACATTTTTCAAAATTTCCCTTTCTCATTTTAGCAGGAACATAACAAGCTTGGGGGTGTTTTGTTTTCCAATGATCAATAATAGATTTAAAAGACCAAGCTGCTGCTAAATTTTTTCTATCATCTATTAAACCCACATAACCGTCTCTATCAGTTATTGTTTTTGTGATTGGATCAAATCCTTTCTGGATCAATTGCAGAGAGGTTAATTTATGAGCGATTTCGTATTTGTGAGTCCCCCCAAAATTCAATCTTGCTAATCTTCCCTTTTTATCTTTATAACCATACTTTTTAACA
>DASZPW010000344.1:0-35366 GCA_035550155.1 Chitinophagaceae bacterium
TCTTCCGCTGCTCGGATCTTCTTTTGTCGCCACTCTTTTATGATGTCCTTTATTATGCTCAATAAAAAAGTGCATGTATTGAGAAGTGAGCAACAGCATTTTTGCCAATGTCTGTTCAAATTTATTGACCCGGTGTCCCAATTCATGCCCGACATTAATTCCAAATACTCCGCAGCAAAGCCCCATTACAAAAATTCTTCCAACAATATCATAGACCGTCATCACATCATGTTTCATCGAATAAAGAAACAATGCAAGTGCAGCATACTGCAGCGGAACGACGAGATATAACACAACATCATAGAACTTATCTTTTTTTACCAATTCTTCTTCAGCTTCACTTAAATTATCTGCGTTCGGTTTTAGAAATAATTCAATAAGTGGAATAATGATCCATGCATAAGCCAGCGGCAACCAGATTTGCCAGCCTGTTGTAGTAAAAGCCCTGAAAGCGCCGATATAAATAATAAAGGGAGAAAAATATTTGAAAGCCCGGACACTCATATTCTTTTCTTTTTTCATTTATTAAAAATAACAAAGGTTTTCCTAACGTTAATAGACCGGGTAATTTTGATTTTTCATCAGGAAACGATTCACTTTACGTTAAACTTCGTATCAGCATAATAGTCTGAAACAAAAATGGTAGCTCATGTCTTTGACTAACCAGGTAAAAAATCAGCATCTTTTATGGAGGGCCGGTTTTGGGCCGGCTGTAGAGCAACTCGGCGATCTTTCTAAATATTCTCCGAAAGAATTTTATAAAGGAATGGTAAAGGCTTCCAAAAAAGATCCTGATCCATTGAATGAAGCGCAGGGAACCATGCAGGGATTGATGATGGGCATTTCTGATCTCGGAAAAATTCAACGTAATGAATTAAGCGCCGATGAAAAGAAAATGCTTCAGCAAAAATTAAGAGAAGGAGTGAGAAACCTGAACCTTGCCTGGATGCGGGAAATGGTGAACAGCAGCGCACAGCTTCGGGAAAAAATGTCATTCTTCTGGCATGGGCATTTTGCCTGCCGGAATCTCAATGTTTATTTTCAACAAGGTTTGGTGAATGTGATCCGGGATAATGCATTAGGAAGTTTTCGTGACTTGTTGCATGAGGTTTCGAAAACAGCGGCAATGCTCAATTTTTTGAACAATCAGCAAAACCGGAAAGATCATCCTAATGAAAATTTTGCCCGTGAAGTGATGGAGTTGTTTACACTGGGCCGGGGCAATTATACCGAAGTGGATATTAAAGAATCGGCAAGAGCATTTACCGGCTGGAGCGCCAATTTTCAGGGCGAATTTATTTTCCGAAAGTTTCAACATGACTATGGTGATAAAACTTTTTTAGGAAAGACCGGGAATTTTGATGGCGATGATATTTTGGATATAATACTGGAACAAAAGCAAGCTGCCCGGTTCATTTCTCAAAAGATCTATAAATTTTTTGTGAATGAAAATACTCCTGATCCGGAAAAAACGGAGTGGCTGGCCAATCGTTTTTATAATAGCAATTATGATATTTCAAAATTGCTGGAAGATATTTTCACCAGCGATTGGTTTTATGATGAAAAGAATATCGGCACAAAGATCAAATCACCGGTGGAATTATTGGTGGGCATACAACGAATGTTGCCGATGAAACTGGAGAATGAAGATGCGTTGATCGTATTGCAGCGGATATTGGATCAAATGTTGTTTTACCCACCAAATGTTGCCGGCTGGCCCGGAGGAAGAACATGGATCGACAGTTCATCCTTAATGATGCGGATGCGGATTCCTCAACTGATCAACGATACGGATGAAATGAATGTAAGACCCAAAGATGATGATGACCAGATGATGGGAAGAAGAGATACGGAAGTATACACTATGAAAAAACAGGGAATGGGAGGCATACCAAAAAAGCAACAGATCAACGCAACGGTAGATTGGAGCACTTATCTTAAAAATTTTGAAAAAACCGATAAAGACAAATTAGTAGATAGCATTTCAAAATACCTGTTGCAGACAAGGAGTGAAGTGAGTGACGATACGATCAGGAATTATGTTGATGCAGAGAGCAGGGAAAGTTTTATTAAAACAGCGACGATTCAAATTATGAGTACGCCGGAATACCAGTTATGTTAAAATAGTTGTTAGCTGTTAGCCGAAAGCTAATAGCTAACAGCCAAAAGCTAATAGCTATGCATATCAAACGCAAAGAATTTCTTCAGATCGGATCATTGGCAACTGCCTCGATGATGCTTCCAAAATTTCTGAAAGCATTTGAAAAGGGAAACATGGTGCCGCCGGGTAATAAAGTAATGGTGATATTGCAGATGAGTGGCGGTAATGA
This sequence comes from Chitinophagaceae bacterium, assembly GCA_035550155.1. Classification (GTDB taxonomy): domain Bacteria; phylum Bacteroidota; class Bacteroidia; order Chitinophagales; family Chitinophagaceae; genus UTBCD1. The sequence goes on from DASZPW010000344.1 coordinate 2,331, forward strand.
TGGATTGAATACGGTGATACCGGTAAGGAATGATCTCTATTATAAAGCAAGACCAAAGCTGGGAATTGAAAAAACAAAAGCTTTGTTGTTGAATGATGAAGTAGGATTACATCCGGCATTGACGGGTTTCAGGGATCTGTTTGATGATGGAAGTCTTGGCATCATGAATGCAGTGGGTTATCCTAATCCGGATCGTTCACATTTTCGCAGCATGGACATTTGGCAAACGGCTACCGATAGTAATCAATTTCTTACTACCGGTTGGATCGGCCGTTATCTCGATGCACAATGCCAGGGATGTGATAAACCAACGCAGGCAATAGAGATCGATGATGTGCTTAGTCTTGCGATGAAAGGCGAACATATAAAAGGCATTGCATTAAAAGATCCGAAAAGATTGTATGGCACTTCGAATGAAAAATTTTTCAGGGATGTATTGAAGAATCATACAGCTACTACCAATGAAGAACCGGTTGATTATTTGTACAAGACGATGGCAGAAACGCTTTCATCGGCAGATTATATTTTCAAGCAAAGCCAGATGCATCCCACATCGGCTGATTATCCGAAAACAGATTTGGGGAATAGTTTAAAAACGATCGCATCATTGATCTTTTCTGACATCAATACAAAAGTATATTACGTTTCATTAGGAAGTTTTGATACGCATGTGAACCAGGAAGCACAGCAACAACGTTTATTTACAGAAATGAATGATGCAGTTACTTCATTTGTAAAAGATCTGAAATCCAATAATCGTTTCAATGATGTTATGTTATTCACGTTTTCAGAATTTGGAAGAAGAGTGCAGCAGAATGCCAGCGGCGGCACCGATCATGGTACAGCCAATAGTATGTTTTTAATTAGTGGCGGATTAACCAAAAAAGGTTTGCTGAATGAATTGCCCGATCTCAGTGATCTTGATGAAGGCGACCTGAAATATAAAGTAGACTTCAAGGATGTATATGCTACGATGCTGAATAAATGGTTAGGCGCAAACGATGAAGCAATATTAAATAAGCAACATTCTTATCTTGATTTTATTTAACTAATTAAAACCCGTATTCAAAAACTGGTATGGTCCCGATCTGTTGTCGGGACTTTTTTTATACAAGTTTCTTTTTGCTCATTGCTACCCGGTATAAAACGAATCCCATAAAAGCAAAGAAAGCGACACCCAACAACATGTATCCTCCTGAACCTAAAAATCTGACAACTCCTTTTTCAGCGCTCATATTATTCATTGCATTTGCAATTGCAGGAACTCTGCTAAGCAAAGCAAAAATTACTCCGAGTAAAGCTCCACCTGCAACTAAGCCTGTCGCAAACAAACTTCCTCTTTCTAATTCTTCTTCCTGCTCATTTATTACGTCGCCTCTTCTTTTCTTCAGTGATTGTACAAGTCCACGAATAGCCCCGCCGATAAAAATGGGAAGCGTTGTAGAAAGAGGCAGGTAAACTCCGATCGCAAAACTTAATGCTTTTACTCCGCATAATTCAACAACCAATGCTAATGCAGCTCCGGCAATTACAAAATTCCAATCAAGTTGGCCACCGAGAATTCCTTTTATTAAAGTTGCCATTAATGTGGCTTGAGGTGCAGGGAAAGAACTTCCGATTGCATGATGGATCCCGCTTGCGGCTTGTTGCGCTGTCGGTGTATCTAATATTTTTATTGTAAAACCAATAGCAATTGATGATACAATAGCTCCGATAAATAATCCTAATTGTTGATATCTTGGTGTAGAGCCAACAAGAAAACCGGTTTTCAGATCTTGTGAGGTAGCTCCTGCATTTGCAGCAGCGATACAAACCATTCCTCCTACTACTAACGCCATGGGTTCATAGAAAGATCCTGTTGCTCCAACTGCAACGAATAGGAGGCAAGTGCTCATGATCGTGGCTATGGTCATTCCGGAGATAGGATTGTTGGTAGTTCCGATAATCCCGACTATACGTGATGAAACAGTTACGAAAAAAGCACCGAATATTACAATAAGAACACCGATCAAAAGTTTGCTGAAGATATTATTGCCCGGTATCATTGGAAGTAATGCGATCAATAATATAAGAGCCAATGTTCCGAATAAAACTACTTTAATGCTTAGATCTCTTTCTGTACGAAGTGAACTTTGTGTGTTTTTTTCTTTTATTGAACGAACACTTTCTTTGAATGAAGAAATAATAGTAGGTATTGTTTTTATCAAAGTAATAAAGCCACCCATTGCAACAGCGCCGGCGCCCACCTGCCGGATATAAGCTCTGTAAATGGCAGCAGCAGGATCGGCAAATGTATGTGTTACAGGATCCCATCCTCCAAAACCGCCAGCAGTATGGATATCATTTAAGAAACCAAGTTTCACTTGTTGCAAGGCAATCGTATCTGGAGAAACCAATGATGCAAGAAGCGGATTTAAAACGAGCCAGCTTAAAACACCTCCTGCTACCAACACTCCTGTGATCCTTGCACCAATGATATAACCAACACCAAGATATTCCGGAGTGATGTCTGCGGATATTTGGGCAGAAGGATAAAAAGCATTGATCGCTTTATTTTTTACCGTGTCATAAAGCGGAGTGTCAGCTATTATTCTGAAAAGCCTTTGTAATAATGCATAAACAGTTGCGAATCCTAATCCAAGAAAAGCAGTTTTTGCAAATGCACCGCCTTTCTCTCCAGCTTTCAATACCGCTGCACATGCAGTACCCTCCGGATATGGAAGATTGCCATGTTCTTTCACGATAAGTGATCGTCGTAATGGGATCATCATTAAAGTACCCAGCATGCCACCGAATATTGCAAGAATGAAAATGACACCGTATTCAAAAAATTTACTGGCGTTTGCAGTAGATAAAAACAAAAAGCCCGGTAAAGTAAAAACAACACCTGATGCAATGCTTTCTCCGGCAGAACCTGTTGTTTGAATAATATTATTTTCAAGAATCGTGGTTCTGAAAACTTTTTGCCCTAATGTAATGGCGATAACTGCAATAGGAATGGATGCGGAAACAGTAAGGCCAGCTCTCAAAGCAAGATAAACATTCGCTGCACCGAACAATATTCCAAAAATACTACCAAGGATAACGGATTTGAAAGTAAACTCTTTCATTTTACTTTCCGGAGCAATAAAAGGCTTGAAGGTAGAGGATTGATCAGCCATAGTGTTGGTTTTGTGAATGGAAGATAAATAAAAAAAGCTGTTCACTTTGAACAGCTTTTGAAATAACTTATTTCACATAAATCAATCGGAACCTGTTTTCTCTCTTACGATTTGATTTAATGATTTCACTTTTGCAAAGATCAATAAACCTCCTAAGAATGCAGCAACAGCGATGATGCCAAAGAAAATTCTTTTATCGGGAATTTTATCCCAGAAGCTTGCCATTACTCCTGCCACTTTCCCGCCAAGAGACGTAGAAAGGAACCAACCACCCATCATCAATGCTCCTAATCGTTGCGGAGCGAGTTTGGATACAAAAGATAAACCGATCGGGCTTAAACAAATTTCGCTTACAGTAAATACTCCATAGGTCAGCCAAAGCCAGAGAGCAGAAGTTTTATCCTGGTAAATACTGGGAACAGACATCGTAGCGATCACCATTGCCAAAGCGCTTAATCCTGATATGATCAATGCCCATGCAAATTTGCTTGCCGTAGTCACTGTCTTTTTTCTTCGGGTTCGCCATGCAAAAAATGCAAGTAAGAGTGGAGTTAATACTACAATAAAAAACGGGTTGATGGATTGAAATAATTCTGTATTGGCAACTTTGGTACTTCCGCTTTTCGGCCATTGATCTTTTGGAACATTATTAAAATAAGGGTCAGGCCCCATTGTCATAACGGCGTTTCCGGAGCTGTCGGTTACAGTTCGCAAATATTGATCTACTTTTTCAACTTCTCTTGGTTCGGTAGTTACTGTTTGAAGCATGTAGATCGCATCAGCCGGTTTTTCTAAAACTTGTGGAATTTCTCTGTTAGTATGTGTTTGCGCCCAAATAGTTAGACCAGTTGAATTCTGATTATAGATCGTCCAGAAAATAACAGAAACAGCAAAGATGAAGAGTAATGCTCCGATTCCTTTTTTATCTTCTGCATTTCCTTTGCGCCATAGGTTCGTATAAAAAACTATTACAGGAATACAGGCAAAAATGAAAGCATCGGCGGAATCGCTGCCAAAAATATTTCCGGGTATGATCCAACCAATAATTGCAAAAATGATCATAGGAACGAAGACAGAACCAAGAATTGTAGATGTCTTCATATCTCCCGGTTGCATCGGTTTTTTTATGTCAAATGGTTTTATCTTTTTAAGATGTACTGCCAGCCAGATCAGTCCAATGATCAACCCGACACCTGCTGCTGAAAATGCAGCTGTCCATCCGATCCTGTTACGAAGTATAGCAGCAACAAAATTGCAAAGCAAGGCCCCGATATTAATACCCATATAAAAGATATTATAGGCATTATCTTTTAGCGGTTTCAGGTCTTCCCTGTTGTAAATGATACCAAGTATTGTGGAGATATTCGGTTTGAAAAATCCATTCCCGATAATGATACTTGCCATGGCTATATACATGGTGTATTTACCCGGAAATGTCAATGTCAAATAACCGGCAGCCATGAGAATACCACCTAAGAAAATTGATTTGATGTAACCAAGATACCTGTCTGCAAGAAGTCCGCCTATGAATGGCGTGAGATAAACCAAGGCAATGAAGCTTCCTACTATATCGGCGCCCTGGGCATTTGACATTCCCTTGCCACCGGTTGTATTATCAGTCAGGTACAGGAATAAAATTCCCACCATTAAATAATATCCAAACCGTTCCCACATTTCAGTAATGAACAAAACATAAAGTTGCTTGGGATGTTTGCCGATTTTTGCAGGTTGATTCATACAGCAGTTTTTGGTTTACAATTGATGAGTTTGATCAATATAGCAACCCAAAATACAGAAATTTAACCACCCAACGATATTTCGAACTATCTTTAACAAGCCTATCCTATGTTTACAAAAATTAAAATCCAACTGTAGATCCCACATGCGAATTCTACTATTAGGCTCTGGCGGCAGGGAACATGCCCTTGCCTGGAAACTTAATCAAAGCGTTTGGACTAACCCGCTTTATATTGCTCCCGGAAACCCGGGAACAGCCCGTTGCGGCAAAAATGTTTCACTTGATCTAAAAGATTTTGAAGCCATCGGCAAATTCTGCTACCTGGAAAGTATTGAAATGATCGTAGTGGGGCCTGAAGAACCATTGGTAAATGGTTTGTATGATTATTTCAAATCCAAAGAAGAATTAAAGAATATTTATTTTATCGGCCCTTCGCAGCAAGGGGCGCAGCTGGAAGGCAGTAAAGCTTTTGCAAAAGCATTCATGCAGCGTCATCGGATCCCCACAGCAGCGTATAAAGAATTTACAATTGATAGTTATGATGAGGGTGTTAAGTATTTACAGGACCATACTGTTCCGATAGTGATCAAGGCAGATGGTCTCGCTGCCGGTAAAGGGGTGGCTATTTGCCAGAATCATGTGGAAGCAATTGCAGAATTTGAATTGTTGCTGCACCACGCCAAATTTGGCGATGCCAGTAAAAAAGTAGTGGTGGAAGAATTTTTAGACGGCATTGAATTCAGTGTGTTTGTTTTGACTGATGGAAAAAATTATGTGATACTTCCTGAAGCAAAAGATTACAAACGGATAGGCGTTGGTGACAAAGGAATGAATACCGGAGGAATGGGAGCAGTGAGTCCCGTGCCATTTGTTACTCCGGGATTAATGCACAAAGTAGAAGAGCGGGTCATTAAACCAACCATCAATGGTTTGCAAAATGAAAATATTGAATATACCGGTTTCATTTATTTTGGATTGATCAATGTGAAAGGAGACCCATATGTAATTGAATACAATTGCCGCATGGGAGATCCGGAAGCTGAAGTGGTGTTGCCACGTTTGGAAAATGACCTGGTGGGTTTGTTTGTTGCAGCTACGCAAAAAGAATTGGATAAAGTAAAGATCAATTGGGATAAAAGAGCAGCGGCAACTGTTGTGGCAGTGAGCCGCGGGTATCCTACCGGCTACGAGACAGGATATGAGATCACAGGCATTGATCAGAATTTTGGAAAACAAACGCTGATATTCCAGGCAGGCACCCGTGAAGAAGACGGAAAGATACTGACCAATGGTGGCCGTGTACTTTGTGTTACTTCTTACGGCGAGAACAGCAAAGAAGCAGTGAATTCTTCTCTGGAGGTTTTAGAACATATCAATTACGAAGGCATTTATTATCGCAATGATATAGGATATGAGTTTATTCAAAAATCTCCCGCCACTTAAAATAGTTTATTTCTCAGCTTCATGTTCGAGGTCTCTTATTTTTGCATAAACTCTTTTTATGAGCCCATCGGTGCACTATCATGATTATTTGCAATTAGACAAGATCCTTAATGCACAGTTTCCGGAGAGCGATAAGAACCAGTTGCCGGCGCATGATGAAATGTTGTTCATCATCATTCACCAGGCATATGAGCTTTGGTTCAAACAGCTGCATTATGAAGTAGATTCCATTGTTGAAATAATGAAGAAACCATCGTTGAATGACAATGCTCCTGAATTGCAAACAGTGGTGCATCGCCTGCATCGCATCACTATAATATTAAAATTGCTCGTGCAGCAGATTGACATAATGGAAACCATGACGCCGATGGATTTCCTGGATTTTCGTGATATGCTGCGTCCTGCTTCCGGTTTTCAAAGCTGGCAGTTTAAAGAATTAGAAGCAAAAATTGGATTGAAATATGAACATCGCTATGGAAAGGAATATTATACCTCGCAATTGAGGAAAGAGCATATTGATGTTATCAAAAAAGCAGAAGGACAATCGTCTTTATTGGAATTGGTGAACAAATGGCTGGAGCGAATGCCATTGGCTCCATCATGGCCGGTGAGCAAAGAAGAAGAAAAAAATTCTTTCTGGATGCAATACCGGGATTGTTATAAAAATAGTTTGGCAGATGCAGAAAAAGATAACTGGCAATTATTTGAAAACACGTTCTTTCCCACAATTGAAAACAGTGAAAGCCTGATAAGCGCAAAGGCAAAAAGAGTGGCGCTATTCATCATGTTGTATCGTGGTTATCCTTTACTTCATCTGCCATTTGAATTACTGAATTATTTACTGGAGATAGATGAACAACTCAGTTCCTGGCGATACCGTCACATGAATATGGTGCATCGAATGATCGGCACCCGCATTGGGACCGGAGGCAGCAGCGGAAAAGATTACCTGAAAGCGGCGGCAGACAAGCATTATATTTTCAGGGAAATTGCACAGCTCAATAGTTTTTTAATTGAACGAAGAAAACTTCCGGCAGTTCCAGTTGAGGTTGAAAAAAAATTGGGGTTTGTAAGCTAAAAGACAAAGAGGTTAAAAGAGAAAAGGAGGAACCAGGCAATAGCCAATTGACAGTCTGCAAATAGGCTGATGAACCAAAAAACAAATCAACCAATCAATTTTTCTTTTAGCTAAAAAAATCTTCCCTGTCCGCTGATACTTCTATATTGAGTAGAAAAAAACTTATCTACCTGTTTATTAAAATCATCTCTATATACGACAGGAGTACTGTGCCCTGAATTTGGCAATATCCATAAATAAGATCTTGGAATATTATCAGCAATAAGCATCGTATGTGCCGGCTTGATTACATCATGATCGCCACCGATCACTAAAGTCGGACATTTGATCGTCTGCAGATCTGATAAAGAAATATGCGGTTGTTCCACTAATAATCGCAATAATTTGTAACTATTCTTTTCTGTTTCTGTTTTATCAGTTTTTTCTTTGAGGATGTTATATTCGGGAGCCACCATATCCCAGATTTCTTTTGGAACTGCTGTTGTATCCGGAACAAGATTGGCGCCGGTGACCGCTAATTTTTTTACTTTTTCCGGATGACGGATCGTAAGTAATAAACCATTGATGCCGCCATCACTCCAACCGATGACATCCGCAGAATCAATTTTCATTGCATCAAGCAATGCTGCATAATCATCTGCCATCATTTCATAAGTTAGCGAATCTCCTTTGTCTATTGATTTTCCCTGCGAACGACTATCAGCAACGATCACTTTATATTTTTTAGAAAAGTAAGGTATCTGGTTTACAAAATTGCTGATGGAGCCTCCATTACCATGAATGATGAGAAGTGGCTGCCCTTTTCCATATACTTCGCAATACATTTTGAAACCACGAATATTGTAATATTTTCCAACTGCTTTGTTATTGCCATATGGAACCCCATTGGGGCTCTTCATCATTTTCGCAATATCCAGTTCTAATTTTTCCACATCATTTTGTGCGAAAACAAATACATAGGATAGTTGGAAAAGAATAAAGAGTGCAAATAATTTTCTCATAATTGGTAATTTTTATCAAGGTATTAAAAAACAAAGAGGCGGTAAAATTTACCGCCCCTTTGTTTCACGATAATTGAGGATATATTTAGAAAGTATAGCGAATGCCTAATCCGCCCCAGTTTCCATAGAAACCCCGTCCTGCACCGAATTCAAAAGAAGGTTGCCAATCAATTGACATGTTGATAGGAGCGCCGCGGAATTTATAATCGAGACCGAGTACGCCATCCACTCCGACAAAAGAGCCTCCTCCAAATTTGGTGTTGTAAAAACCAACATGAGCGCCGGGGCCGATATACCATCTCAAGCCGGATGCACCGGAGATCATTCCGTGAATTTCATAAAGACCAGTCAGGCGGCTTCCCTGGTTCCAGAAATATCCGATCAACTCGCCTGCATCATTAACGTTAAAAAAATGTTTTAATGAAATACCGCCGCCATCCCAGACTTTTACACCTAATGCAGTTTGATAAGAAGAACTGTTCATGCTTTTGCTCTGTGCCTGCACTAATAAAATTGAAAACGAAAATGCCAGAAGAAATAATGCCTTTTTCATAATTATGATTTTTTAAAAAATTAATTCCTGATGAACTGTGCTTGCGATTTTCGTGCCAAACAATAATTCTGTGGGAAAAGAAAAATAAACCAAATGCTAACGTTGCCTGATTCCCAGGAGAAAATAAATTAATACAGAGAAAGAAATGATTGCAGTAATTCCAAATGTGTAAAAACTTCCAAAGCCTGTCCACAGTGCTCCGGCAATAATACTTGCCAGCAAAGTGCACACACTTTCGCATGAAGTATAAAATCCAATGGCAGTAGCGGTGTTGTTATCGTGAGCAATATTGGTGATCCATGCTTTACTTACGCCTTCGGTAGCGCCTGCATAGATTCCATAAATAAAAAATAAAATGAAGATCGCCGTGGTTGATGGCTGAAAGGCGAAACATCCATAAACAATTGCAAATAACAAAAACCCGAAAGAAATGACTTTTTTAAAACTTAATTTATCTGCCAAAATGCCAAGCGGATAAGAAGCGAGGGCATAAACAAGATTATAAAAAACATACGCTGCAATAGTGATGTTGTCATTGCCGGTTACCTCTTTAGTTTTTAATAAAAGAAAAACATCGGAGCTGTTGAACAGTGCGAACAGAAGTAAACCCACTACCAGTTTTTTATATTCAGGAGCCGCAATGTTCCAGTAGCGGAAAAAGGAAAAAAAATTTCCAGCCCGTTGTGATGAAGGATTTTTTTTTTCTTTCAACAGGAACAGGAGAGCTACGGAAATAATACCCGGAAAAAAAGCAAAGTAGAATACAGTTTTATAGTGCTTCGGATAAAAGAATAAAAACAGCAACGTGAGTGCGGGCCCGATAGTGGCGCCAAGCGTATCCATGCTGCGATGAAAACCGAAAATCCTTCCTTTTGTTTCTTTGGCAGCTTGTGCAGAAAGTAGTGCGTCTCTTGGAGCAGTGCGGATACCCTTTCCCAACCTATCCAGCGTTCGTGAAAAAAATATCCATAACGGGTAAACGAAAAGCGCCATCATAGGTTTGGATATGGCACTGAAAAAATAACCGGTTCGAACTAACGGGAGGCGAATACCTTTCTGATCACTCAATTTTCCAAAATAACCTTTGCTGATGCCGGCTGTGAAATTTGCCAATCCTTCCAATAACCCGATCCAGAAAACAGTGAAGCCAATCTCCTTTAAATACACAGGAATTACAGGATACAGCATTTCACTTGCAATGTCGGCAAACAAACTCACCAGAGAAAGTATCAGGACAGTGCGGGTGATGATGCGCATACAATGAAGGTAGCAGAAAATTATTCAAAAAATTCTGCGAAAGAATTTAAAAAATCCGGCGAAATAAAAGGTTTCGCTTTGCGAATTCAAATTATTTGCCCGTACTTTGCAAACACTAAATCCAATCCGAAAAATGGGACTTTTTAGCTGGTTTACTCAAGAGATTGCCATTGACCTGGGCACTGCAAATACCCTCATCATACACAACGACGAAGTGGTAGTAAATGAACCGAGTATTGTAGCGCTGGATCGCAACAATCCAAAAACTGTTTTGGCTGTCGGGAAGAAAGCGTTGATGATGCATGAAAAAACTCATGAAAGCATCCGTACTGTTCGTCCGTTGAAAGATGGTGTGATCGCAGATTTCAATGCTGCCGAATTAATGATCCGGGAACTGATCAAATTAGTCTATCCCAAAAAACCTTTATTTCCTCCGAGCTGGCGCATGATGATCTGCATTCCATCTTCTATTACTGAGGTAGAAAAAAGAGCAGTACGTGATAGTGCTGAGCAGGCAGGAGCGAAGGAAGTATATCTTATACACGAACCAATGGCCGCAGCACTGGGAATTGGTATTGATGTGGAAGAACCGGTAGGAAATATGATCATTGATATCGGCGGCGGCACAACAGGTATCACAGTGATCGCATTGGCCGGTATAGTTTGTGATCAGTCCATTCGTATAGCAGGTGATGAATTTACTGCAGATATTATGGAAGCGTTACGCAGGTATCATAGTTTGCTGATCGGTGAACGTACTGCGGAGCAGATCAAGATACAAGTTGGCGCTGCCATGAAAGATATTGACAATCCACCGGACGATTTCCCGGTAAATGGCCGTGACCTTGTGACCGGAATTCCCAAGCAAATAATGGTCAGCTTCCAGGAAATTGCTGAAGCATTAGATAAAAGTATTTTCAAAATTGAAGAAGCGATCCTTAAAGCGCTGGAACAAACACCACCGGAATTGGCAGCAGATATTTATCGAAGAGGTTTATACCTGACCGGCGGCGGCGCTTTGCTGCGGGGATTAGATAAGAGATTAAGCCAAAAAATAAAATTGCCGGTGCATGTTGCCGATGATCCGTTGAAAAGTGTGGTGCGGGGTACGGGCTTTGCATTGAAGAATTATGATAAATATCCTTTCGTCATGCGATAAATAAGAGCAGAAAGTGCAGGAGCATGCTGTAAAGTTCTTGTAACTTGTATTCTGAATCTTGTGCCGTAATCAATGCGTAACATTTTTCTTTTTTTCAGGCGGTATTCTGTTTTTTTTGCATTCCTTTTTTTGCAGATCATTTCTTTATGGTTTCTCTTCACGTATAACCGGTTTCACCGGGCAAAGTTTTTGGGAGTAGCAAGTGAGATCACCGGTCGTATCAATACACAGTATAATAGAATAGAAGATTATTTCAGCCTGAAGCAGGAAAACAAAAGACTACACCATTTGAATGATTCCTTGTTGAACTTGCTGCAAAGTAATTTTATAAGGCCCGATACCGGCGTTCGGATCGTTAAGGATACGATCCCCTATGATACGTTGGGCCATTACCGGCATTATTATTTCCGGGATGCCGCCGTGATCTATAATACCGTAAGCAGCCAAAAAAATTATATGCAATTAAACAGGGGTTCAAAGCAGGGAATAAAAGATAATATGGCAGTAATCAGTTCTGACGGCTACCCGGTGGGTATAGTTGTAAATGTAAGCAGTAATTTCAGCGAGGTAATGAGTTTATTGCATATTCAAAATACAGTAAATGCTTCTCTGAAAAAAAGTGGTGAATTCGGAACACTGCAATGGGATGGCAAAGATCCAAGGTTTCTTACTTTGAAAAACATCCCCAAGAGTGTTAAAGTAAATAAAGGAGATACTGTGCTGACCAGTATTTACTCGTATAATTTTCCTCCGGGATATATGATCGGAACAGTGGCAGATATCTCTGTTGATAATGTAACCGGCTTTTTCATTTTGAAAGTAAAAACAGCTGCTGATTTTTTTAACCTGCAACAAGTGCATGTAATTGAAAACATGCAATATGATGAACAGTTGCAGCTTTTTAATGATACCAAAAAGAAGATGGAGCAACCTAAATCCGGTACCAAGTGAGCAGTATTTTAAAAAATATGATCCGTTTTGCTCTGTTTCTATTGGTACAGGTGTATGTGCTCAACAGGATCCCGCAATTGCATCGGTTCATCACTCCATATTTATACTATCTTTTTATTCTGTGGCTGCCGTTTTCGATCTCCAGGTTCTGGTTGTTAGTGGTAAGTTTTTTGTTGGGCCTGTCGCTGGATTATTTTCCGCCCATCACGCCGGGGCTTCATGCAGCTGCCTGTGTGTTCATTGCTTATGCAAGGCCTTATGTTATAAATATAATGATGCCAAAAGATGTTAGTGAATTCAATTACCGGGAGCCATCAGCCAGGGCCATGGGGTGGACTCCTTATACCATATATATATTAGTGCTGACTGTGTTGCACCACGGCTACCTTGTTTTCCTGGAATGGTTGAGTTTTGGCAGTTTCCTTGATTTTATCATAAAAGTGATCGGCACTACTGCCATCAGTCTTTTGCTGATCTTCACCGTTGAATTTTTGTTCCCACGTCAACTGAAATACCGCACCAATGTCCAGTAATCTTCTTCAAAATATTCATAAAAAAAAATTTTATCTGAGATAGATTTGGAAACCACTGGAATCGATTCGTAATTTGTAGCTATTATTTAGATATCTGGGATTTTGTTTCTATGCCTGTGTTTAACCAATCAAGAAGCCGTATCATTCGCCTGATATTCCTGGTAACTTTTCTTATCATTGTTGCCCAATTATTTTATTTACAGATCGTTTCCAAAAAATACCGAAAGCTGGCCAATGAAAATGCGATCCAGCGAACTATTGTCTATCCGTTGCGGGGCATCATTTTTGACCGGAACCGCAAGCCCATTTTGAGCAATACATTGACTTATGACCTGATGGTGATCCCATCGCAGATAAAAAATCTTGACACAGCTTTTCTCTGCAACCTGATGGATATTGATACTGCTGAATTCAGAAAAAGGATCGTTAGCGGTATTATCCGAAACAGGTCTTTTCGCCCATCTGTTTTTGAAGCATCTCTTTCTGCACAAAAGTTTGCCCGCATGCAGGAAAATATGTGGCGGTTTGGAAATGGATTTTTTATCCAGGAAAGACCCATTCGGAATTATTCATATGGTGCTGCTGCCAACATATTAGGATACCTGGGTGAAGTGGATAGTAATTTTTTAAAAAAACATACGGATGAAGGATACCAATCCGGAGATTATGCCGGTATGACGGGATTAGAAAGCAGCTATGAAAAAGTGTTGATGGGAGAAAGAGGTGTGAAATTCATGATCAAAGATAATTTCAATCGCCTGCAGGGGCCGTATGAAAATGGTGCATTTGATACGGCAGCAGTTGCCGGCAGCAATTTGCATTTGAGTCTCGATATCGAATTGCAGAAAGAAGGCGAAAAACTGATGCAAAATAAAGTGGGAGCTATTGTAGCCATTGATCCGAAAACAGGAGGCATTCTTGCCATGGTGAGCAGCCCGACCTACAATCCTAACTTGTTAACAGGAGCAGAACGAAGAAAACATTTTTCACAACTATATACGGATGCAAGACTACCATTATTGAACAGAACGGTTTCTACTTATTATCCGCCTGGCTCCACATTCAAAACATTGCAGGCCTTGGTGGCATTGCATGAAGGAGTCATTACACCACAAACAACTTTCACCTGCACCGGTGCATTCTATGCTTGTGGTAAACCCATGAAATGCCTGGATCCCGGAACGTTCAACCTGACAACAGGAATTACTAAATCCTGTAATACATATTTCGCCAATGTAATGCAGCGGGTTATTAATAATTCCATTTATCCGAATATTGACAGCAGCCTGAGCAGTTGGGATACGTATATGTATGGATTCGGGCTTGGGCATAGATTGGGAGTTGACATTCCATCGGAAAAAAGCGGATATATCCCAACCCCGGCAACATATAACAGAATGTATGGAAAAGGTCATTGGAATTTTTGCAGTTTTCGTTCGGTAAGTATTGGCCAGGGAGAAGTTTTAGTTACGCCATTGCAAATGGCCAATGAAATGGCATACCTCGCCAATAAAGGCTGGTATATCATTCCGCATTTGGTGGACTCTATTGAAGGCGGCGATAAGTTTGGATTATTGAAAAAGTATAAACAAAAAATTGATCCGCTTGATATTCCGGACACCGTTTTTCAAGCAGTACATAATGGTATGCAGGGAGTGGTAGATGCAGGAACCGGAATCGGGGCTAAAGTGCCGGGTGTAATTATTTGCGGAAAAACAGGCACAGCGGAAAATTATTATCACGGAGTAAAACAAAAAGATCATTCTTTTTTTGCGGCATTTGCTCCCCGTGATAATCCTAAGATCGCAATTATGGTGATGTGTGAAAACGCTGGCTTCGGAGGTACATGGGCAGCGCCTATCGCCGGGTTGATGATTGAGAAATATTTGAAAGATTCCATTGCTGCAGACAGAAAGCCTTTGGAGGAAAGAATGATGAATGCGAATCTGATCCCAGCATATATGTTGCATGAAATGAGAAGAAAAGATTCGTTGCAACAAGTAAAGAAAGATTCGTTGGATATGATCAGGAAAGCGCTTAAAGATACTTTACAAACAGAAGAAATACCGGATGACGAACAACCGGCCGCAACAGATATTAAAAAACAAAGCGGGAATAGCAACGATAGCTCTGATAAAAAAACTTCCTTTAAACCTGAGGCAAACATACCAGATGATAAAAAGGTAACTAACGGAAAGAAAAAAAATTAGAAGCCCTATTTTTTTCATGACACAAAGAAATCCCGAAATATCAAAAGGCATAGACTGGAGCCTGGTATGGATGTACCTGGTGCTTGTGGTGATCGGTATTGCGGCGATTTTTGCAGCAACATATAAAGATGGCGACCCGGTCATTCGGAGCTTTTTGCAATTCAAAACAGATTACAGCAAGCAGTTCTTTTATTTTGTGATTGCAGCTATCCTTGCTTTTTTTGTGTTGCTCACTGACAGTAAATTTTTTACTGCTACTGCCAATCTTTGGTATGTATTCGGAATATTTGTTTTGTTGTTAGTGTTTCCGTTCCATTCCCGGGTAAAAGGAACAGAATCTATTATTCGTGTAGGTGGATTCCAGTTTCAGCCGGCAGAATTTTGCAAGATCTGTGTGGCGCTGGCGCTGGCAAAATATTTATCACGACCGGAGACTGATTTTTCCAAACCAAGATCACAATTCATTGCTGCTGCTATTGCTTTGTTTCCTGCGGCACTGACAGTATTGCAAAGAGAGACCGGTTTGGCATTAGTGTATTTTTCATTTTTTTTGATGATGTTTCGGGAGGGTTTGCCTTCAATCATTCTTGTAGTTGGATTTGCTGTTGCTGTACTGGTGGTTGCAACAATAGTTATTGAGCCTAATACCCTGGCGGTGCTACTTACAGTGATTGCATTGTTTATTATTTATTTCTTTCGGCGAACATTAAAAAGAAATCGGGGCATACTTGTGACCGTCATTATTCTTTGGTTTGTATGTGTCGGCATCCAGCGCTTTGCTGTTCCATTTATATTCAAACATGTTTTGCAGAAATACCAGGTAGAAAGGATCTATAATCTTTTCGGTAAAGACAATCCTTATCGCAAAGCGGGTGAAACCATAGACCTGGAAACAAGGCAAAAGGCAAATGGAAGCAGTTATAATGTCAAGCAATCAAAGATCGCCATTGGCAGCGGTCAGTTATGGGGCAAAGGATTGCTGAAAGGGACGCAAACCCGGTACGATTTTGTGCCGGAACAAAGAACAGATTTTATTTTTTGCACTATCGGCGAAGGATTTGGATTTGTCGGAAGTGTCGTGTTGCTCGGTATTTACCTGGTCTTACTTTTCAGGATCATTACTATTGCAGAGCGACAGCGAAGTGTATTCAGCCGGTGCTATGCATACAGTGTTGCGGTAGTATTTTTTTTCCATATTGTTATCAATGTAGCCATGACGGTGGGCCTGGCTCCGGTGATCGGTATTCCATTGCCTTTTATAAGTTATGGCGGCACTTCATTGCTTACGTTTACAGTGATGTTATTTATCCTCATTCGGCTGGATGCCGACAGGCAAATGGTGCTGAGATAAGGCTTCTGAATTACCTAATTTTGCACACTCATTATTGCGATCAGAGAAACTCAGATTAAATTTTATTTAAAGAATAGATATGAAAATTATTCCCCTTAGTGAAGGTTCGTTTACTGTTGATAAAACAAAATATTTTATTCCATTTGATCTGAGTGAAGATGAATTGCAGAAAAGGCCTTCAGGAAGTTTGCTGGTAGAAATTCAGCCATTTGTTGTTATCACTGATTATGATATCCTGTTGTTAGATACCGGGCTCGGTTTTTTAGAAAAAAACGGAACGATGCAAATTCATCAGAATTTACTAAATGCCGGCATTGGCCCTTCAGAAGTAACTAAGGTTCTACTGACGCATCTTCATAAGGATCATTCAGGTGGTATTGCTGAAAAGCCCGATCAAGTACGTCTTAGTTTCCCCAATGCCACCTATTATTTACAGCAACGGGAATTAGAGTTTGCTTTTGAAAAAGGATTTCCATCTTTCATTACCCGGGAATTAGAAGTGCTGAAAAATAATTCCAGGGTAGTTTTGCTTAATGGAGATGCCGGCACTATCAGCGATCATATTCAATATCAGGTAACGGGTGCTCATTCGCCATTTCACCAGGTTTTTTACATTCACGATCAGGATAAAATTGTTTTTTTCGGAGGCGATGATGCCCCGCAATTGCAGCAAATGAAACATCGGTTTGTAGCCAAGTATGACTTTGATGGGAAAAAAGCGATGGAACTAAGAAGGGACTGGTGGAAAAAAGGTGAGCAGGAAAAATGGACCTTTTTGTTTTATCATGATGTAAAAAATCCGGTTTGGCAGTTTGAATAAATTAAAATTTTAATGGAAAAGCCTAATAAAAAAGGCCTTCCCGAAGAGTCGGGACGGCCGTTGCTAACCTATGAAAAACACCAAGTTCAAAGATAATATAATTTTTTTTTATTGCATCATAGAACGGAATCGTCGGTTAGGACGGCCTTCGAGTCGTTGACCTTCACGCATTTTTCGTACCCCGTCAATAAAACGCTGCTGTTCTTCAAAGATCTGGTTACTGCGCTTTTCACCAACGATATCTTTAAATTCATTTCTGTAGCGAAGGCGCAGGTCAACAATCTTCTGTTGCAAAAGCAGGCGATCGGGATTTCCTTTAAATTCTTTTAGCGTCGATCTCCAGTCATGAAAATAACGGAGAAAAACCGGGCTGAATTTTTCAGCTTCGTTTTTGGAAAGATTCAGGCGTCGCTGGATGAATTCAGTCATCTTATCACGGATCTTGTCATTAGTATCATTGTCATCCTGTGCCCGCAGCACGGATCCGGTCAGTAAAAACAAGGTTACTATAAGTAAAATTTTTTTCATTGAATCTCCTCTAATTCATGATCGAATTATCATCTCCCAAAGCAGCAGTTTCATTAATGAATTCCTGGATCTGGTTTTCAGGAACATCTTTCAATAAATCTTTTATTTCATTAGGTTTCTCATCTTTATCGGTCGTTATACCTTTTGATGTTGATTCCTCATCAGCCAGCCTGATAAAATCATCTAATTTATCCGAACTTACTTTTTTTACATTTTTAGCGATCCATTCATCAGGATTTTTATCAGGATCGATTCCCGGGCGATGTTCGAATAACAAACCACCCAATGTGATAAAACCGATCACCACAGCCGCTGCTGCATAATGGAACCATCTGCGATGAATGATTGAGATCACTTTTGTTTCAGTGACTGTATTCAGTTGTGAAGGAAGATTTGTACTAACATTTTCAAAATATCCGCCCGGAACGCTATACGGCATTTGTTTGTTCAATCCGCTTAACAAAGGAGAAATGCTTTCCAATTCTTCTTTCGGGGATTGATAATCTTTACCGAAATGAGCAGCAGATAAAATAGTTTCTTCCAGTTCCTCAAAATATCCGGCAGGAATAGAATAAGGAACTTGCCTCGAAATACTGTTCAGGAGCGGTGACAAATGGCTGATCTCTTCCACAGCGTCTTTAGCTTCTATTGCTTTAATGCGGCTCAAAAGCCCGATCGCCAATTCTTCAAAATATCCACCAGGTACTTCATAAATATTTTCAGGAGCTGAAGCTGCAAGTGAGCTCTTCAACTCCAATAATTCTTGTAATATGTTGTCTCTCTGTGTCATTGATGCGTTTAGTGAGACGGATATTTGTTCTTAAAGTTTAATGATTTCGGATATAATCTTCTATTTTTTTGACTGCATGATGATAGCTTGCCTTCAGTGCACCTTCACTGGTTTCTAATACACGGCTCATCTCTTCATAGGGCATTTCATCATAATACCTTAAATTAAATACAATTCTCTGTTTTTCAGGCAATTGTTGAATGGCTAACTGCAGCTTCCATTCCAGGCGGTTCGGGTCAAAATGTTTGTCAGCCTTTATTTTGTTGCTCAAACCGCTTTCCACTTCGCTCAGGCTGACAGCAGAACGTTTTTTCTGCTGTTCTATATAAGTCAGGCATTCATTTGTGGCAATTCGATATAACCAGGTGTATAACTGGCTGTCTTCCCTGAAATTTTCCAGGCCGTTCCAAACTCTGATAAAAACATTTTGAAGTACATCGTTCGCATCTTCATGTTCTACCACCATTCTCCGGACATGCCAGTATAATTTTTCCTGGTATTTTTTTATGAGTATAGTAAATGCTTTTTCTTTCGTAATCGGGTTACGGAACTGAGCAAGCAACTCACTATCGCTGAGATTTGCCGAAGTTGTCATTGGGCTTTAATTCTGGTTAGAATATTGGAATGGCTGATGGTTCAATTTCATTTATAGCTTAAAAATAAAAAAGACACTTCAATTTTAATAAGAACCTCTAGGTTTTGTTTGGAACAGGATACTAACCGTTCTTTTTCCGGTTGAGCACTTTTTCTGCAGCTGCAACAATATCAGGAATATCCAATCCGTATTTTTTAAGCAGCTCTTTTGGTGTTCCGCTTTCACCGAAAGTATCCCTGGTGCCAACGTATTCGATCGGTGCAGGAAAATTTTTGGATGCACATTGCGCAATGGCATCTCCCAATCCGCCAATGATATTATGTTCTTCAACCGTTACAGCACATTTTGTTTTTTTCAATGATGCCAGCACTGCAGGTTCATCCAGCGGTTTAATGGTATGAATGTTTATCACTTCAACGCTGATGCCCTTTTCTTCCAGTTGTACTCCTGCCTGTATCGCATTCCACACCATATGACCGCAGGCAAAAATGCTTACGTCATTTCCTTCGGAAAATATTTGAGCTTTCCCGATTGTAAAATCTTCCTCTTTTGTGAATATGGGCCAGGATGGGCGGCCAAATCTTAAATAAACAGGACCTTCATAATCAGCAATGGCCTTTGTAGCAGCCTTGGTTTGAGTATAGTCGCAGGGAACAATTACCGTCATTCCCGGAAGCATTTTCATTAACCCGATATCTTCTAATATCTGGTGTGTGGCGCCATCTTCTCCGAGCGTAAGGCCTGCATGCGAAGCACAAATTTTTACGTTCTTGCCGCTGTATGCAATACTTTGACGTATCTGGTCATAAACACGACCGGTGGAAAAATTTGCAAAGGTCGTAGTGTAAGGAATTTTTCCGCCGATCGTCAGTCCGGCTGCAATGCCCATCATGTTTGCTTCGGCGATGCCGCATTGAAAAAAACGATCGGGAAATTCTTTTATGAATTGTTGCAATTTCAGCGAGCCGGCAAGATCTGCCGTTAGTGCAACGATATTGGGATTTTTTCGGGCAGCTTCTGCAATGCCATCACCAAATCCGCTTCGGGTATCTTTACTTCCGGTTGATTGAATTTCTTTGAGCATACATTCTAAAAATTATTGCAAAATAAAGAAATGGAGGCTGCAAATTATAATATTCTTTTCCCTGCCTTACCGCACAGCTAAATTTTTGTTCACAGGAACAAATGTTTTTTGAAATATCAAAAATTTGTTGTTGTTAAGCAAAGAAAAATTGAAAAGCAACAGTTACCCTGATTATATCGAACCTGAGCTGTTTTTTTAATAAAAGCCAGGAATGGTAAGATTGGATAAAGGAGAAGATTTTTGATTTCTTTTTTCTGGATTAAAATGATCAGTCATCTCAAATGATCGAAACGAATGACTGGAATTTCAGAAAAGAAACGGATTTGAAAAAATTACAGCTTGTTACAACTCCATTGCAAAGCATTTTAATTCAGATCAGGATCCTGTTTGCTGAGCAATTCTTCATCGATTTTAAGTTTTTGCTCCCATTTCCAGGCAGTTGCCATCATTTCTTCTAATGAGAACTGAGGATTCCATCCTAAAGCTTTCTTTGCAAGATCATTATTGGCATAAATAGCGATCACATCACCAGGCCGGCGTGGGCCGATCGAGTAATTCAATTTCACGCCACTTATTTTTTCAAAAGTTTTTATCGCTTCCAGTACAGTCACACCATTGCCGGTACCGAGATTGAATACTTCACAGAAGCCGGTGTTTCGCTCTTCTTCTAAGTATTTCAAAGCAAGTGTATGAGCATGTGCGATATCGCAAACATGAACATAATCACGGACACAAGAACCATCACGGGTTGGATAATCATTACCATACACACTCATTTTTGGGATTTTTCCAATGGCAGTTTGAGTGATGACCGGAACAAGATTCTCCGGTTTGCCCACCGGCATTTCTCCGATCAGGCAGGAAGGATGTGCTCCAACAGGGTTGAAATACCGCAGGAGAATACTTTGAGTACCGGAACTTTTTGCAAATTCATTTACGATCTGTTCTCCCATTTGTTTGGTATAACCGTAGGGAGATTCAGCAGCTTTTGGTGGACTGGATTCTGTAACAGGCACCTGATCAGGATTGCCATATACCGTGCAGGAAGAAGAAAAGACAAAGTAAGGCGTCTCAAATTCTTTTACACATTTTAACAGGTTGATCAGTGATGTAAGGTTGTTTTCAAAATACAACAGGGGGTTTTTGACGGATTCGCCAACGGATTTATAAGCAGCAAAATGAATGATGCCAATGATATCTTCATTTTCCTGGAAGATAGCAAACAGGTCGTCAAAATTGCAGAGATCTACTTTGTAGTTTTTGATCTTATGCCCGGTGATCTTCTCCACTCCATCTAAGATGCGTGGATTAGAACGGGAATTATTATCAACAGAAATGACCTCATATCCGTTCTCCACCAGATCTACAAGTGTGTGAGAACCGATATAACCACAGCCGCCGGTAACTAAGATTTTTGCCATAAAAAAATTATGGTAGCAAAAGTCAGGAATTTTTTTAAGCAGAGTGGAAAATCAAATGAAAAAATGAGCAATGTAATAGAAGCCTGCAGCTAATAATCCGCTGATAGGAATGGTAAGTATCCAAGCCCATAACAAATTAATTGTAACGCCCCAGCGCACTGCCGATAATCTTTTAGTGGCGCCAACGCCAATGATGGAACCTGTAATTGTATGAGTAGTACTCACCGGTGCTCCCATATTTGCGGCAGCAAACAAGGTGATAGCGCCGGCAGTTTCGGCACAGACGCCTTCAAGCGGCGTTACTTTAGTGATCTTAGTCCCCATTGTTTTTACAATTCTCCATCCACCGCTCATGGTGCCAATAGCAATGGCGGTATAACATGCAATAGGTACCCAATCCGGCATGTCTTGTATGCTGGGAATTCCATATCCGCCCTGGTGATAATTGAAAACTAATGCAGCTGAGATCAGTCCCATCACTTTTTGTGCATCCGAACCGCCGTGGCCAATGCTTAGTGCTGCCGATGACACTAATTGTAATCGCTTATACATATTTCCCGTTCGGTACGCTGTTTCTCCTTTCCAATGATTATAAAAATAAGTGGCGACAAAAATTACACCCAAGGTCAGCAACGACCATCTCTCAAATGGATTATGAAATTTTACAAAAAGAGTACATGCAGAGACGAGGGTTACGATAATAATTATTTTGAGCCAGAAATTCTTTTGTATAGTTACCAGTGTAATGAACATGGAAATGATCATGCCCACTAATGGCGCCAATACAATAAATATAAGTGTCTTGTATATACTTGTAGAATCTATACTGGCAAATCCTGCATGAGCGATTCCGGCGCCTGCAAACCCACCGATCAACGTATGCGATGAAGAGGAGGGAATACCCGACCACCATGTGAGCAGGTTCCAGCAAATAGCTGCTAAAACGCCACAAAAAATCACCACCAGGGTTATCGATTCTGAATGAACGGTACTGGCAACCGTGTTAGCCACACCATGTTCTTTGAAAATGAAAAAAGCAACAAAATTGAACATGGCAGCCCATACCACAGCCTGGAAAGGTGTCAACACTTTAGTGGAAACTATCGTTGCAATGGAATTGGCAGCATCATGAAAACCATTAATAAAATCAAAAAGCAGCGCAAATGCAATGATGATGATCAAAAAAGTCATAAGTGAATGGTTTGCGGGTTCGGGTTATTTTAAATATAGGTTATAATTCAAGATCAGGCAGGCATCAGGCATATTTGATGATAATGGATTCTATGACATTGCTGGCGTCTTCACATTTATCCGTTACGATCTCCATTACCTGGTAAATTTCTCTTTTCTTAATCACTTCTTTTGCATCCGGTTCGGTTGCAAACAAGCGTTCAATACTCATGTCAAAAATATCATCGGCCTGGTTTTCCACGCTGTTGATCTTTACCAGTGCTTCAGTGATCTGCCTCATATCTTTCATATTACGGAGATGTTTGACTGCAGCACATACCTGTTGGGCACTTTGTTCGATCAACTCCGACATTTTTTGCATTCCCATATCATTCGGGTTCACCCGGTAAAAATTGATCTTTTTTGCGGCAGCATAAATGTAATCGGCAATATCATCCAGCGATGAGGCCAGGTAATGAATATCTTCCCTGTCAAAAGGAGTAATGAAGTTGCGGCCCAGCTCCGTGAATATGCTATGGGTCAGCTCGTCGTTGGCATGTTCCAGGTCTTCTACGTGGCTGATCACCAGGTTTCTTTTATCAAAGTCAGGTTCTGCGACTACATCTCTTAACAACGAACCCATTTTGGCTACGTTATCCGCCACTTTTTCAAATAATTCATAAAAGACTTTGTTTTTCGGAACGAAGATGCTGAGCAAAGAGTTAAGTGCCATATATCTTGGTTTTGTTCCCGGTATGAAACGGGAGGTTTGCGAAATTACCGGCTTCGGTTCCGGCGCTTTGGCTGAAAAATAGAATTAATAATTTATTAATACAGTTGAATGCTGCTGTGCAGCCGGCCGGTCAAAGGTAAGGGAGAACAGATTCTTTGTTCATATTCCGTTAATATTCCAGTTACAATTCCTTAATCATGCGGTAACATACCGGTAATCTCATCAACATTTCTTTGCCCAAACTTCTCACCGTGAAAAAACTGTTCTTTTGTCTTTCCGCATGTCTCTTATTAATGGTTTCCCATGCACAGGCTAAAAATGTAAAAATTTCCGGAAAAGTCACCGATTTTGAAACCGGTAGCCCGATAGCGGGCGTCTCTATAGTAATTCAAAATTCAGCAATTGGAACCAGAACAGATGCTGAGGGAAATTTTTTTTTGAACATAGAAGTTGGAAAAAAATATGCTATTGAAATTTCAAATGTGGGTTACCAAACCAAGGTAGTTACTGATGTAGAAGTGACAGACCTGAACAACCCCGGGCTGATGATCTCTTTACAAAAGGTCAACCTGGAAATGACCAATGTAGTTGTTACCTCAAGTGCAAGAAGGGAAAGTGTGGCATCACTGTATAGCATCCAGAAAAACAGTTCTTCAATATCAGATGGTATTTCAGCAGATATGATTAAACGTTCTCCGGATAAAACTACGGGTGATGTACTCAAAAGAGTCAGCGGTGCATCTGTACAGGATCACAAATTTGTTATAATAAGAGGATTGAATGAACGATATAATGTTTCTTTACTTAATAATTCCGTATTGCCAAGCACTGAGGCAGATAAAAAAGCATTTGCTTTTGATATTATTCCTTCTTCTGTAATTGATAACCTCATTATTTACAAATCGGCAACCCCCGATTTGCCCGGTGATTTTTCCGGCGGCGCTATCAAGATCCTCACTAAAGATTACCCTTCGAAGCGTATTAGCGAAGCATCCATTTCGTTTGGATATAATTCGCTGACCACAGCAAAGAATTTTTATAAAGGATATCCAAACGGCTCTCTGGATGCCATTGGCTTTTTCGGAAATTCCAGGCTGATACCTGGTCCTTATTACAGAAATAAAAACGGGTTTATTCTCAAGAATTCTGATTTTAAAAGAGAAGTTACCAAACTTTTTCCCGGCACGTTTGGATATGAGCCGGCAAATCAAAGCCTGCCTAATATCAGTGTTTCCTATACCGGGGGCAACACCACATTGTTTAAGAATGGCAATAAACTGGGATATATTTATTCCATCGGCTATAGTAACGGAAGAGCTGTTTCAGAAAAAGAGCGAAGCGATTTTGATATCGTGAAAAGATTTCTCTATGATTACAACACGTCCGGCTATGATCAAAAGAATAATGTATCGGCTCTGCTGAACCTGGCATACTCATATGGAAGAAGTAAGATATCCTTCAAAAACCTTTTCAATAACAATTTTGTAAAAACTGTCGGCATCAGGTCCGGCGCTAATTATGAAAACGGTATCAATAGTCCATTTTATATAAAAAGCGCCAACAGTGAAGCTTCAGGAAATGGCCTGGTAAATTCAGTGATGGAAGGGCTGCATAAATTAAATAGCGACTGGACTGTTGATTGGAACGCTTCTTTCGGCTTCACATATAAATATCAGCCCGATCAGAAAATTGTTTCCTTCCGCTCTCCGGAGAACGACAATGGCGATTATTATTTAAGATTGAGTAATGAAAATTCACCGGAAATCAGGAATGCGGGACGTGTTTATTCATTCTTAGATGAATTTATCTATGGTGCTTCCGCTAATGCTACAAAAGAATTCATGTGGCTGAATCAGACACAAAAACTCAAGTTCGGCTCTATGAATTACTACAGAAACAGAACCGTAGAGGTGGATGCATTGGGATATGCTTCTTTGGATTTTTATGGAGTTACGATCCCGGAAACAAAATCAACTTCATTCAATTCTATATTCTCACCGGCCAATATTGATAATTACAATCTTACTGTGGCTAATATTGAGACCAACTCAACCGACTATACCGGTCATGCCTTATTGAATGCGGGATACCTGATGATGGATAACAGGTTTTCAGATAAATTTAAACTTACATGGGGCACAAGGATCGAAAGGTATTATCAGGAATTATCCGCCACAGGAAAAGGAACAAAAACCTATGATAATACTGATGTGTTACCCTCTTTCCTGTTTACGTATGCACTAAATAAAAAGACCAATTTAAGAATTGCGGGTTCACAAGCTGTCAATAGACCCGAATTCAGGGAGCTGGCAGACTACAGTGTATTTGATTATGATAATTATCTTACTGTAAGAGGGAATCCTGATTTAAAAAGATGCAAAAATACAAATGCGGATATCCGGTATGAATGGTTTCCTGCATCAGGTGAAATTATTTCTGCAAGTTTGTTTTTTAAATATTTCAGTAATCCAATTGAGCAAATCAACAAAGGAAATGATGTACTGTCATACGAAAATGCTGAACATGCAAAAGCTTATGGAGCAGAAATTGAGATTCGGAAAAAGCTTGATTTTATTGACATCGGATTCTTCAGGCATCTTGCATTTTATACAAATGCTTCTTATATCAAAGGATCTGTTCGTTTCGATGGCTTAAATATTAACAGTCCGTTACAAGGCGAATCTCCTTACGTGATAAATGGAGGACTTACCTACACTTCAGATAATGACGATTTAGCATTTAATATTTTATACAATCGCATAGGACCCCGGCTGAAATTCAGATCTGCAGGCGGAGCAGTGCTTAATATTTTTGAGAACTCAAGAGACTTACTGGACTTTCAGGTTACCAAAAAATTACTGGATAATAAACTGGAAGCCCGGTTGACTGTAAGCGATATTTTAGCTCAGCCATATTCCTGGTATTATAAGTATGATGCCGATGCTTCCAACACAAATTATAATGCTTCAACCGACAAAATAATAAGCACTGTTAAATACGGCACCTCCATCAACCTGTCAATAAGATACAACCTGGGCAAATAATAATTTGATAAGAGTGGAGTAACCTTCTCTTAACACTACGCCGATACTTTTAAGCCCTGAAAACAAAATTATTTTTATTATGAAAAAGATCATTGTCTCTCTTTTTTCGGGGGTTTTGCTCCTGAATACTGCTTGTAAAAAAAGTGATAATACGTCCGATCCCGGCGGCGGTAATGGTGGCGGCGGCAGTTCTACCGTAGATATTCGTGGCACTATTGTGTCGGATCAACACTGGACTGGTGATAAAACATATCGGCTTCGCGGCTATGTATATGTAACCAGCGGCGCCACAGTCACTATTGATCCGGGTACCAAAATTGTTTCTAATAAAGACTCAGCTGGAGTGCTGGTTATTTATAAAGGAGCAAAAATTATGGCACAGGGAACAGCATCCCAACCCATAGTATTTACTTCAGCTGAAACAAATCCTCAGCCCGGTGATTTTGGGGGTGTTGTTTTAGTAGGACTAGCAAAAGGAAATGGAAATCATGCTTTGCTTGAGGGCGGAGTTGATGCTGCGTATAATACATTTGGCGGTAATAATGATGCAGATAATTCAGGTGTATTGAAATATGTACGCATTGAGTATGGCGGAAAAGCTGTGAACCCGGGCGATGAAATAAATGGTTTATCCTTATATGCCGTAGGATCCGGAACTACCATTGACTACGTGCAAGTAGTAAGAGGACTGGACGATGCATATGAATTTTTTGGAGGTGCCGTGAATTGCAAACACCTGATTGCTTATAATTGTGCCGATGATGACTATGATATGGATGATGGGTTTCATGGAATGATTCAATACGCCATCTCTATTAAAGATCCAAAATTCACAGATAATAAAGGAACAACCGGCGATGTCTCTAACAATTTTGAAGTTGACAATGTGAATACAACTAATGGCTTGCCTTTAGCTACTACACCTGTTACATTCCCGGTTTTGTCAAACTTTACAGCCATCGGCCCAAACAATGGAACAGGAGTATCTGCTGATTACGGTTGGAACATGCGTTGGAGAAGAGGTTCTAAATTTATATTAGCAAATTCTATTGTTTTGGGCGGACAAAAAGGCGGATTGCGGGTGCAGGAAGATTCCTCTATTGCCTATTACCTCAGAGGCACCAGTGCCTTTTATAATAGTTTCTTGAATTCATATGGACCCACAGTTGACTGTCAGTTGGGTTTAACCATTCCCGGTATCGCTTTGTATGATAATACTTCCATTGGAGCCTTAACTACCGGAACCTATAAAACAACATTTTTGGCTGCAGCAACCGATGCCAAACTAACAGATCCATTTAATAATACAAACCCTAACTTAAAACCAATGACAGGATCACCAGTTTTGACCGGAGCACTATTTGATTTCGGGGGTCTCACTAATGCATTCTTCGATCATGTAACATTCAGAGGCGCTTTGGATCCTAATAATGATTGGACAACCGGCTGGACCGTCTGGAATAAATAATTCTTTCATTCAACATTATAAAAGGGGTGATTTTTATTTCACCCTTTTTATTTTGTTCGCTTCATTGCGGGTCTCTGTTAGGTGTTACTATTAACAACTATCGGCTCCGTTTCATAACAATACCCGCCGCTTTCAAAAATATTAAAAAGACGTTCCAGTATATTCGGAATCGTAGTACTATAATCGATCTGGATTTCATTCGGTTTCAATAACCAATCATAAAATGTTTGATGAAAATCCTCTTCGATCTTTTTCAGGACTGTGATGCCTATTTTTTGCAAGGCAGCGCCATTACAAATTTGCTCATATTGTCCACGTATAGGAATGCTCATAATTTTTTTACCTAAATGAATGGCTTCTGCCGGTGTTTCAAAGCCACCTCCTGTTATAAGACCGCTGCAATTAATAAGGCTTTTATTGAAAGAAGATCTGTTTACCGGAAGAAAATGAATGTTGCTGCTGATCTTCGGTTGTTCTGTTTGGTGAGAAAAAATTTCAAAGCGGAGATCTTTGAAAGTATGGAATATTTTTTCCAGTTGTGGTTCGCAGTAAGAAGGCAGGTAAACAGTGATATAGTCTTTATCGAGAGGCATTGCTTCAATGATCTCTTTTTTTATTACAGGATGAAAAATGAAATCATCATATTGTTCAAAATGCAAACCGATATAATGCGATGCCCTGGCATAATTTTTCAACAGCCATTCTCCGACAGCGTTTTTGATTGCAGGCCTTGGTGTATGTTCGGATTGAAAACTGGCCTGGTGGCCCATTTGAATGGACGGAATTTTTTTCCTGGCACAGGCGGCGGCAGTAATGTATTCAAAATCGTTAATGACCAGGTCATATTGCTCAACCGGCAGATCTCTTATTTCTTTTTTTAGTTTTACCGGGTGCAGTCCCCTGACTATTTTCCAATAATCAAGACCGCCGCTGCAATTATAAAAAAGACTCAAACCTTCGCTTCTATATTTTACAGGCGCATCAATTTGTAAGGAACTATTTGCGCCACTCAGGAAAATATCGACGGTGCCGTACTTTTCTAAATACGGAAGTAGTTCCATAGCCCGGCTGATGTGCCCGTTGCCTGTTGCCTGCACGGCGTAAAATATTTTCATGGAATTTAATTTTAAATCGCAAGTGAATTAATGAACAATCCTATTTCATCGGTTACTACATTCAACTCCGGAATTTTTTTATCTATTCCATCATTTTTCATAGCGCTAAAATCTTTTTCATCAAACTGGTAAATGCTCCAGTCTCCATTGCAATATTCAAGCGCCGTGAGATTTTCGATCCAGTCGCCGCTATTCAGGTAAGTGACTTTTCCTTTTTTGGTTTCAATGATCTTTTTCTGCGGATGATGGATGTGGCCACAAATGATATAATCATATTTCTTTTCAATGGCCAGTTCTGCAGCGGTTTGTTCAAAATCGCTGATCCATGAAACGGCTTTCTTAACGCTGTTCTTCACTTTTTTACTAAAGCTCATTTTTTCCCTGCCCGCTTTTTTCAAACACCAGTTGATGAAACGATTCAGCAGGATCAACAGATCATATCCATGTCCGCCTAACTTGGCGATCAGTTTGGCACTTCCTTTTGTGGTCATGTCAAATACATCACCATGAAAGACCCAGGTCATCTTTCCGTTTATCTCCATCACTAACTTATCAGTCAATTTGAAATTTCCGGATTCAATATCACTATAGCGGCGCAGCATTTCATCATGATTGCCGGTGATGTAGATCACCCGTGTACCATTACTCATCAGGCACATGATCTCTTTGATGACCTGCATGTGCGATGCAGGAAAATATCTTTTGCTGAATTGCCAGCCATCGATGATGTCTCCATTCAGGATCAAAATCTGCGGAGCAATGCTTTTCAGGTAATGAACAATTTCTTTGGCATGACAGCCATAGGTGCCGAGGTGGAGATCGGAAATGACAGCAACATCGGGATGTCTTTTTTCCATAGGTGGAATCGTTTTACAAAACTTATAAACAAATTTTACCCCATGATGATGCTGTTGTTAAATTACTGTGAGATTACTATTGCGCAATTGTTAATCACTATCGGATATTTGGCAGAAGTAACATAAAAATAATTGCAGTGTAACGGTTTATTTAAAGTGTATTTCTTCTTTTGCAAAACCGTTACACAATGAAAAACCTCTGGACCTGTATTATCCTGCTAATGATAGTGCGACCCTCTTACCAGGATGAAATAAAAACACAAACACATTTCACAGCAACTCCCGGAAGAAATATTGTTATCATCACCATTGATGGATTCCGATGGCAGGAAGTTTTTAATGGAGCGGATTCCCTGCTGATCAATAATGAGGATTATACACCTGACTCCGAAACGATGAAGAGTTTGTATTGGGATGTTTCACCACAACAAAGAAGAAAGAAATTGATGCCATTCTTCTGGAATGTTCTTGCAGCAAAAGGACAGTTGTTCGGAAATCGTGAATTGGATAATAAAGTGAATGTGGCGAATGCCTATGCAATATCTTATCCCGGCTATAATGAAATATTCACCGGCGCCACTGATTTCACTGTTGCTTCAAACGCAAAAGATCTGAATCCAAACATCAATGTGTTGGAATACCTGAACGCTACAAATGATTTAAAAGATAAAGTGGCGGTCTTTACATCCTGGGATGTTTTTCCTTTCATTTTGAATAAAGAAAGAAGCGGATTGGAAATGAACAGCGGTTATGAAGATATTCATGATGTTGATTCTTCAGTACAAGACGAAATGATCAATAGAGTGCAGGATGAAGCAGTGAATAATAAAGATGCTACACGATTTGATGCACTTACTTTTATTGCTGCAAAGGAATATATAAACAAACACCATCCAAGATTGCTGTATCTCGGTTTAGGAGAGACAGACGAATTTGCACACCAGGGTCGCTATGATCTGTATTTGCAGCAAGCTACTGAAGTGGACCGGATGATAGCTGAGCTTTGGCATTGGGTGCAAACGACTCCGGGTTATAAAGACAATACTGATTTTATTATCACTACTGATCACGGCCGCGGAAGCAAAACAAGTAAATGGTCGCATCATGGAGCTTTTATCAAAGGATCTTCACAAACATGGCTGGCATTGATAGGCCCTGATTTTAAGCCGATGGGTGAAATGGAAAATAAAGAACAATTGTATGAAGCACAACTTGCACAAACTATAGCTGCATTGTCAGGACATGAGTTTATTACTGATCATGAATTGGCGCCTGCAGTTTCGCTGCGATGAAAAATTTCTGATAAATAATCGGGGTAATGTATATCGTAATACTAAATTAATGTTGCTGTAATAATTACATAACAACCGCCCTTCACCTTTACAGCAGTTCTTTTACAAGCAATCGTTCCCATCACTTCTCTGTTGGGGGTTAGTAACAAAACACCATTGGGAGCAGTTTTCTCATGCAGTATCCACCCCGGAGCGAGGACAGGCTTCGGGGTGGTTTTTTTGGATACGTTCTTAATGATTCTCTGATAGCATGCTGTGAAGTAAAATTTAGTACAGTCGGAAGCTACAAGTTAATTGGCATTATCATTATCAAGCCCCATCAGTTTACTTATTTTTTTCCAATTGTCCTGCCGCTGTTTTTGATAGGCGTCTTTTTTGGCAGTTTCATTGGTGTTTGCAATTTCTTTTAAAAACCGGGCTTGTTCCTTTAAACCATTCATTATTTCCATAGTTTGTTTTACAAATTTCTGATCATCATCCGAAGTAAGCGATTTTTTTACCAGGAGATCATTTAA
This sequence comes from Chitinophagaceae bacterium, assembly GCA_035550155.1. Taxonomy (GTDB): domain Bacteria; phylum Bacteroidota; class Bacteroidia; order Chitinophagales; family Chitinophagaceae; genus UTBCD1. The sequence continues at coordinate 34,198 of DASZPW010000344.1, forward strand.
CATGATTCGGACATTTTCGATCAATTGAGTTTGTTCTTCTACAAGAGAATTGATCAAATCTTTTGAATAAACATCTTTCGCATATCCATCGCTTAAACTGCCGATCGAAACATAAGTATTATACAAAAAGCCGGCTGACATTCCGCCAAGAGTATTCAACAGGTTGGCTTCCCGTTCTTCACAATTCTGAGAATGGGACGATAATGAGATTGCTGCCATAGAAAACAGGACCAGGATTTTTTTCATAAAGTGTGATTTTCCGGTAAAATAATAATTTGTTTTTTAAGAAAGAATAATACTGCCAGTAAAAAAAATTATTTCTTTTTTCATTCAAATCATCGCTATCAATTGCCAAACGATGCATGACCTGATTTAATAAAGGGGAGTTTTCAAAAATAAATATCAATCTCTCTTAGCTTCCAATGTAAAACCAACTGTAGTACCAACTCCTTCTGTGCTGCGTACATGAATGCTTTGTCCGTGTGCTTCAATTATGTGTTTACATATAGCCAATCCCAATCCGCTTCCGGTAACATCTATTCTCCTTCCTTCTTCCGTTCGGTAAAAACGCTCAAATATCCTGGGCAAATGTTTTTCAGCAACGCCAATTCCATCATCGCTCAATTCAACTAGGATATGTTGTCCATCTGTGCGGTACATGCTGGCAACGATGTTTCCGTTATCTTTTCCGTATTTCACGGAATTTTCAACAAGATTGCGCAGTACCTGCCTGATCTTTTCTTTATCCGCAAAAACAGTGAGCGGCGATTCGCAACCTTTTTTAATGCTGCATTTGATATGCCTCGGTTCTGTTCGTATAGAAAGCGATTCAAATACTTCCCGCACCAGGTCCTGTATGATAAAATTTTCTTTATATAGCATGATCTCACCCCGTTCCAGTCTCGAAATTTCATCCAGGTCATTGATCAGGTTGGTGAGCCGTACAATGTTCTTTGCAGCTTTTTCCAAAAATTTTTTATTGACTTCCGGATTTTCCAATGCACCGTGCAATAGTGTATCCACATATCCCTGTATAGCAAATACCGGCGTTTTGAATTCATGAGAAAGATTCTGTAAAAACTCTTTCCTGAATTGTTCATTCTGTCGCAGTGATTCTATTTCCTGTTTATGCTCTTCTGCCCAAGCTTCTACGTCTTCCCGCACTTCAT
>DASZPW010000345.1:0-12227 GCA_035550155.1 Chitinophagaceae bacterium
CAGATTTTTGATAAAATTAAGAAGGGTTGGGGGAAATCGAACATCATATAAACAAAAAAGCTGCCCAAGTGAGCAGCCTTTTAGTAATTAAAAAAAGTGAATATTATTTTCCTTTCCCATTAGTCTTAATGGTATAACGAACCCCAAATTGGAAAGTGCTTTGCTTCACATCAAAATTCTGGTCGCTGGCAATCGTTGACAAGCCTAAATTATACCTTGCATATACTCCAAAACCCATAGGTAAATCATAACCGGCAGCAAATGCCCAACAGAAATTACCAGTTTTGAGTTGATCTTTAAAATCATCGGTGTTGCCATCATATTTTTCTTTTGCACTTAATACAAAACCATACTGCGGACCGGTTGCCAAATTGAAGCCGCCATTAAAATTATAGCGGAATAAAGCAGCAAGATTCAGAAAATTAATGTGGTCCTTATCATTACTTACATCTTTATATGTAGCTCCTTCTCCGGAATAAGTAGCTTCGGTTTGAATAGTGATGCCGTTTGAAACCGGAATTTGATACGAAACTCCGAAATGGAATCCGGCCTTGCTTTTCGTATCGGTCGCATCTTTACCACTATAGCTGGAAACATTAAGTCCGGCATGAATACCGAATTGTGCATTTGCAGCAAACATAAAAAATGTTATAGCCGCCAGTAATACTAATTTTTTCATTTGATTTCATTTTAAGGTTTATGAAAAATGATAAGTGATACGCAAAAGTAATTTCTGTATTTTAAATATCATAGCAAATGCCCCGATTTATATTAATCGTCATAAATCTTTGTTTAAAAAAGATTTATATGAGCAAAATCATTTTTCCCCCATAAAGGGATACCGATAATCTATAGGCGGATTGAATGTCTCTTTGATCGTTCTTGCACTTAGCCAGCGATACAAATTCAGGATACTTCCTGCTTTATCATTAGTGCCGCTTGCCCTGGCTCCGCCAAAAGGTTGTTGGCCCACCACAGCACCGGTCGGCTTATCATTGATATAAAAATTACCGGCTGCGTTGCGAAGTTTATTGGTGGCCGATTCGACAGCATCCCTGTCTTTTGCGATAATAGATCCTGTCAACGCATAAGGAGAGGTGTTATTGACCAGTTCCAAAGTCTGTTCAAAACGATTTGCGGGATAAATATAAACTGTCAGCACCGGCCCGAAGATCTCTTCGCACATGCTCACATATTTTGGATCTTTTGCCTCAATGATGGTGGGCTGAATAAAATAGCCTTCTTTTTTATCACACTTGCCTCCCACCCAAATTTGGGCTTGGGGATCTTTCTTTGCGTTGTCAATGTAGCGCTTGATATTATCAAAACTTTTTTCATCAATCACCGCATTGATAAAATTGGTGAAATCTTCCGGGCTTCCCATTTTAAAACTCTTAACGCCTGCTATCAATTTCTTTTTTACTTCATCAGCCAAACTGGAAGGAATATAAGCTCTCGATGCTGCTGAACATTTTTGTCCCTGGAATTCAAATGCGCCACGCAGCAATGCAGTCACCAATACATCCACATCGGCGCTTTTATGAGCAATTACAAAATCCTTCCCGCCGGTTTCGCCAACAATACGTGGATAGGATCTGTACATGGCCATGTTTTTTCCGATGGTTTCCCACATATTATTAAATACCCCTGTGGAACCGGTGAAATGCACTCCGGCAAAATCACGATGATTGAAACAAACTTTACCGACAGTCGGGCCATCCACAAAAACTAAATTGATCACTCCATCAGGTAAACCGGCTTCTTTCAAAATTCTCATGAACATTTGTGCAGAATACACCTGTGTGTTGGCGCATTTCCAGATCACTACGTTGCCGCACATCGCAGCAGAAGTGGGAAGATTGCCGCCAATAGCAGTAAAATTGAATGGCGTCACCGCTAAAACAAAACCTTCCAGCGGACGATACTCCATTCTATTGTGCATTCCCGGGCTGCTGATCGGTTGTTGCTTGTATATCTCGCTTAAAAAATGAACGTTAAAACGTAGAAAGTCGATCAGTTCGCAAGCTGAATCAATCTCGGCCTGAAAAACATTCTTGCTTTGTCCCAACATAGTAGCAGCATTCATGTAAGGGCGATATTTAGTTGCCATCAGGTCTGCCACCTTTAAAAATATATTGGCACGGGTTTCCCAACTTGTATTTGCCCAGCTTTCTTTGGCCGTTAATGCAGCATCAATAGCCTGCTGAACGTGTTTCTCCTCTCCTGCATTAAAATAACCAAGCGTATGATTTATTTCATGCGGTGGATGCAACGCCACTTTTTTATTAGTTCTCACTTCTTTACTTCCTATGTACATCGGAACATCGATCTGCTGATTTTTTAATTCAGCTAAAACTTCTTTCAGCTTTTTTCTCTCTGATGAACCGGGAGCGTAGGAAAGTACCGGTTCATTTACCGGCATGGGATAAGAAAAAGTTCCGATACTCATATTGATATTTTTTTTCGATAATAAATTTTTAAAAACAAAGTTAGCAAAGCCTGATGCAACTCTTAATTTTCGACTTCTTTGGATTGCATGAGGTAAGCTTTAATAAATCCGTCCAATTCGCCATCCAAAACGGGCTGCACATTTCCCGTTTCAAAATCGGTGCGATGATCTTTGATCATTTTATACGGATGCAATACATAACTCCTGATCTGGCTGCCCCATTCGATTTTTCTTTTATTCGCATTCGCAGCATTCTTCAATTCTTCTCTCCTTCTCAATTCTTCCTCATACAATTTACTCTTCAACATTTTTAATGCCTTTTCACGATTCTCTCCTTGTGTTCTTGCCTGCTGGCATTCTACAATAATTCCTGATGGAAGATGTTTTAACCGCACCGCTGTTTCCACTTTGTTTACATTTTGTCCGCCCTTACCTCCACTGCGATAGAATTCCCATTCCAGGTCAGCGGGATTTACTTCCACTTCAATCGTATCATCTACCAGCGGATACACAAACACTGATGCAAATGAGGTATGTCTCCTTGCATTACTATCAAACGGCGAAATCCGGACCAAACGATGTACGCCACTTTCAGCTTTTAAAAAACCATACGCAAACGGGCCATCAAATTGAAGCGTACATGTTTTTATTCCGGCGCCATCGCCCCACTGCCAATCTAACTCTGTCACTTTCCATCCCTGCTTTTCACCATACATACGATACATACGAGCCAGCATCTCCGCCCAATCCTGGCTTTCGGTTCCGCCTGCGCCTGAATTAATTTGTAATACTGCCGGCAATTCATCTTCGGGTTGATTCAATGTGCATTTGAATTCCGCATCATCCATCAACTGCAATGATCTTTCAAATGCAGTCCTGGTTTCTTCTTCTGTAGCATCACCCGATTTCCAAAAATCGAACAGCACAGCAAAATCCTCTACGGCAGTCTCTACCTGCTCATACAATTTCACCCAGTATTCATTTTGCTTGATGTTCCTGAGAATTTCTGCCGCTCTCTTGCTGTCATCCCAAAAACCGGGACTCAGTGATAATTGTCTCTCTTCGGCTATCTTATATCGTCTGTTTTCGACGTCAAAGAAACCTCCTTATCCCATCGAGGCGGGACCGCAGTTCTTTAATTTGTTCTTGTGTCATAGCGGGTGCAAAGATATTTGAAAATTGTGGTTAATTGGCATTGTCCTATTCCCAAAAAAGAACAAAAAGATGCTGATCAATGCAATTAATTATTACCTGAAGGCTTTGCCGGTTTTATCCCGAATTTTTTATTTCAATGCCGGGTAGACTTAGAAGGGTATGATAAAAGTGCCCGTAATTTGAAAACGTAATTACATTTTTTTGGAAAAATCATTGCTTGCCTTCATCTGTTGAATCATCCAGAATTGTTGATTCATTAGCAGCATTATCATTTGCTTCAGTGGAATTGTCTTTAGCGTCCGGTTCCGATCCTGAAGTTGTTTGAGGGGGCGTAATATTTTTTATCAGTAACTGAAAATTATTATTCATTGTAAATTCAAATTCCTGCTCCCGAATTATACTGTTCGTCACACTGTCCATCTGCAATACTGCTAAAAGATCCTTAGCTGTTTGCGAAGGGTTTACGGTGTTCTGAATACGGCCTTTGCGCAAAGTGATAGCAAAAACAAATTTTACTTTTCGTCCTCCTGTTGCCCGTTGAAAATCGCTTTGGTTCATATCAAGTGTCTGGACGCCATTTACAGATCGTTTTATCAGTATTTTTATTACAGGTAAATATTTATTCCATGTTTGAATGAACATACTGCGATTGTTTAATTTTTTTTAAATACAAGTTGGTTTCGCCGTAAGAAAAGGAAATTAATAAGTAAGAAATAAACCCCCTAACAGATACACGTAAAGGTACGAAAATAAAACAGTCGAGAGGAATCATTCTTGCTAATGAACTATTTCTAACACATGACTGCTGTTTTACCGAATTGTATTACAAAATATTCACAATTAAAATTGCAGGTACGTTCTTATTGATCCCACAGCAGAATTAAGTGATGATATTTTTGTAGTCATACAATGGAAACAGTGAATGAAAATGAAAATCTATTTAAGCTTCCTGATCGCTTTTTACTTCCATCTTCTTGTATCCGGTGTGCTCCCTGTTGATCCGGATGACACGTACCCAATTCAGAAAGAGTAATACCGGGTAAACCGGATCAATTTCATACCAGCGTTTTCCCATATTGGCGGATGAAGGGTGTTTATGATGATTGTTATGATAAGCTTCGCCCAGCATGATGAAATCAAAAGGCCATAAATTTTTAGAAGTATTTTTCATTTTATAATTGACCGAACCATATTTATGGGCGAACCAATTAATGATCACCGCATGAAACGGCACATTTAAAATATGAAAGGGAAGTAACAAAAACCACCAGGCAGAAGGAGCGAAAAAAACATAAATCAAAATATAAATAATACCCCATAGTACCCGGGACATCCATGAATGAGCCCATTTGTCCAAAGCCGGCCAATCCGGAAGATTTTTCATGAACCGCTCCTCAGGCTTGAACTTACCTCTGAAAACAGCAGTAGATATAGCCCGGGTATTCCACATAAGGGTAAAAATATTTTTATCATACAACGGAGAATGCGGGTCTTTTTCTGTATCCGTATAAGCATGATGCATTCGGTGCAAGATGGCAAAAGTCCGGGGACTTACATATGCTGAACCCTGTGCGATATAAGCGAGCAAATAAAAAAATCGTTCCCATGTTTTGCTCATTCGGAAAACACCATGAGCAGCATACCGGTGTTGGAGAAATGTCAATGTAAATAAAGAAAAATACCAGTGCGCAAGAAAGAACCAGAAAATAAAAGGCATTTGTAATTGTTAGATCAAAAATCCCGATGTTAGCTGACAAGATAGGCTTATTTCCATTGCTTGCCCAATATCTTTTGATATACTCTTTTGATATTGACCCGTCATTTATACTCCGGAATTTGACACTGTTATTTTATGATCCCGAACGTACAAAGTTTTATGTTTTGTCCTGTAATTTCTTTATGCCTTTCTTCTTTATTTTTTCTTAACTTTCTTTTCGTACAAAACCAATTGACATGAGAAAAATTTATGGACTGCTCCTTTTGGTTTCAGCTATTGCATCCGCACAAAAACCACAAACGTTCAACGGCCTTGACATGAACATGGGAAATCTGTTTCGTTTAAGTGATGCAAAGACACGATCAATCAGTCCTGAAAATCCAACAGGAGAACCCGGTAAAGGCGGTATGGCAACTTTGGAAAACGGAAGTGCCAAATACAGCGCTAGGGAATTAGGACAAGGATGGAAAGTAAATCCATATGTTGTCATCAAACCTGGCGAAACTTATACAATGGCGGAGATAACCGGCTCCGGCGCTATTCAACATATCTGGATGACACCAACAGGTAATTGGCGTTTTTCCATCCTTCGTTTTTATTGGGATGATGAAAAAGACCCATCGATAGAAGTGCCTGTCGGCGATTTTTTTGGTGCAGGATGGGGCACTTATGCACATCTGAATTCATTGGCCGTTGCCATTAATCCGGGTTCCGCATTCAATTGTTATTGGGTGATGCCGTTCCGGAAAAAATGCCGGATCACCATGACGAATATCAATACAGAAAACATGACATTGTTTTATCAAATTGATTATACTTTGACCGATGTACCAAATGATGCAGCCTATTTTCATGCACAATTCAGAAGACATAACCCGATAATTGGCGGTATTGATACGCTGGTAGATAACATTGAAGGAAAAGGACAGTATGTGGGAACTTATCTCGCCTGGGGTGTACACAACAACGGCTGGTGGGGAGAAGGTGAAATAAAATTTTATATGGATGGCGACAGTCAATTTCCAACCATCAATGGCACAGGAACGGAAGATTATTTCTGCGGCTCTTATGATTTTGATACCCGGACAAAAAACACATCCGGCGCAGATGAAACGCATTACACAGAATTTTCCGGTGCTTACTCCGGCCTTCCCCAGGTTATTCGTGGCGATGGACATTATAATGTGATGCAACGATTCGGCTTATACCGCTGGCATATAATGGACCCGATCCGTTTTGAAAAAAATCTCAGGGTAACCATACAAGATCTTGGATGGCGAAGCGGCGGACGATACCTGGTGCAACAATCAGACATCAGTTCTGTAGTATATTGGTATCAAACTGAGCCGCATCACCCCTTCCCTAAATTCCCGTCAAAGGATGAATTGGAAATAAACTGACAATCTGTTTATTTGATGGTAATTTAAAATTTCCGAAATAGATTTGTTTTTATGCCCAGATGCATCAATTGTGGTCAGGAAGGAACAGGAAAATATTGTTCTGAATGTGGTCAGTCATATGAAGTGAAACGTGTTACCATTTCTTCCATTTTGCATGAAGTAGTTCATATCTTCACTCACTTTGATAAAGGTTTTGGCTATACGCTGAAGGACCTGGTGATACATCCCGGAATTATGCAACGAAGGTTTCTTGCCGGACAAAGAAGCAGGTATCAAAAACCATTCTCGACATTTTTTGTTTGCGCAACGTTATCCGGACTGGCAATCTATTGGATCGGCCGCCCAACCCATACTAACCTGACAGCATTTGGTGAAATGCGGGAACATTTTTACCGGCATTATTTTGTGATCTTTCAATCGATCATGATCCCGTTTTATGCATTGATCACCTGGCTGCCGTTTCGAAATAAAAACTTCAATTATGCCGAAGCGCTGATCCTGTTTGTTTATTCGCTGGCTTTTTTGCTATTGCTGGTAATCTTCACCAATGCAATCGACCTGGTCCCACACCATTTCGAAACATATTATATCGAAATACCTTTAATGGCTATATATATTATCTGGACAAATCTGAATTTCTTCAACACTTCTTCCAGATGGCTGGTAATAATTAAAAGTTTATTTATTTTAATAATATGCTGGCTGGCTTCAAACATGATCACTACACAGGTGATCCACTGGATGATGCAGTAATAAATTTTACCAAACGGCTATCATTGTAATTGCCCACCTGAGTAAAATCATGAAATAAATACGATCAATTTCGATATGTTTGTCCTAATAAAATTACATGAACCGTCCTGTTGCAAATCCTGTTCTGCAGCCTTCTTTTAATAATCAAAAAGATATTTCTGCTTTAATTGCAACACTAAACTATTTTCATCCGCTTAGTAATGCCGCCGCAGAATATCTAACAAAGATCATTCAGCCCGTTTCATACAAAAAAGGAAAATTGTTGCTGAAAGCCGGTGAACTTTGCGATCATGTTTTTTTCATAAAAAAAGGGGTAGTGCGGGGTTTTATCAAAGAAGGGCATAAAGATATTACCACATGGATCACAGCGGAAAATGAAATGGTGACCTCTATTTCAAGTCTCGACAACAGGGAACCTAATGAAGAAAATATGCAGGCTATTGAAAATTGTGAAATGCTCGCAATTACATTTGATGACCTGGAAAATCTTTATATCAAATTCCCGGAATTCAATTTTGTAGTAAGGAAACTGCTGCAGAAATATTACCGGGATGCGGAAGGGAGGGCATATATTGCACGCCTTACTAATGCAGAAACCAAGTACCGGCATTTTATCCGAAACCATAGCCATCTTGCCAACAGGATACCATTGAAATACATTGCTTCTTTTCTTGGTATTACCCTTGAAACCTTAAGCCGGGTCAGAAAAAAAATATCTTCCCGTTCGAATTAAGATGTAACATCAGGCGTGAAGCAAGTTCATATTTTGAGCTCAAAGAAATTTTTTCTCACCTTTATAAACAAAATAAACTTTTGCCTGTTAATTAATAAAAATTATGCTTATGAAATCTTTACGTATTAGCTGGGTAGCTACAGTCTTACTTATTGCAGCCTGCAATAACAACGCTCCCAAAACTTCTGAAACAAAAGAACCCAACATCAAAGAAGAAAACATAACTATTGATCAGAACGGCACCCCGATGCAGTGCTTTGTTGCTTACGATTCAAACAGTGATCAGAAGAGACCCGGAATATTGGTCGTACCTGAATGGTGGGGAATGAATGATTATGTAAAAATGCGGGCACGAAAACTTGCGGGCCTCGGTTATATTGCCATGACCGTTGATGTGTACGGCAATGGTAAAATTGCAGACAATCCTGATTCTGCCGGAAAATTTGCATCTGTATTTTATCAAAATCCACAGTTAGCAAAAGACCGATTGGATGCAGCTATTGCAAAGCTGAAAACCTATGCTCAAACTGATACCAGCGAAATGGCTGCGATCGGTTATTGTTTCGGCGGTGGTGTAGTTCTTAATTCAGCTCGTTTGGGCGAAGACCTGAAAGGTGTTGTTAGCTTTCATGGAAACCTTATCGGAACTCCGGCCAATAAAGATCTGTTGAAATCAAAAATACTGGTGTGTTATGGACTCGATGATCAATTTGTAAAAAAAGCTGAAGCAGATGAATTCAAACACCAGATGGATTCCATCGGAGCTGATTATACTTTCAAAGAATACCCGGGAGCCACCCATGCTTTTACCAATCCGGATGCTACAGCGTTAGGACAAAAATTCAATCTACCGATCGCTTACAATGCTGCAGCAGATTCTGCATCATGGAATGACATGAAAGAGTTTTTCAATAAAATATTTAAATAACCTCCCATCTGTTTCTGTACTGGCGCTAACGTATAAACGCCTTAGTGCCAGTATTTTTACTGCCAGGAGCAGTCTTTTGTACTAAAATTACTTAGAAGAAATACGTAAAAAAACTATGAAGTTCAGATTCTAGTTTCTATTTTGTCGCCCCGTTCAGGACTAAATCGACACCCTTGAAAAAAGTAATTTTATTCCTTCTATTTGGAAGTATTTTATTTTCTTCCTGCAAAAAAGAATCATTCAATCCGCCGGTTGAAACATGTTTATTACAAACAGGTAATCCCGGTTCAAGAAGCTATTCTGCAGATTCACTGGTAGCGGTAAACTATACCGGTAAAAACTGTGGGTTGTTACCATTAAATAAAAATAATTACTGGATCTACTTAGATTCTTTTTTTAACAATGGTGTCTTTCAGAATACCCGCTATGACACTTTGCGATTTTCGAAAACTTATATGTCAATGTCAGATGACCTGATCTGGTGGCAGGCAAATATGGAAGTGGGACTGCCTGATCTTTTATATTCCAGTGACTCCAGCATATTCAGTGTCCAGGAAAGAATGTATTCTGCAGATCCCATTTGGGATGCACGAAAAGAATTTTCATTATTCTCCGGTGAAACGATCAATTACCTGACTCATTTCGATGACAATGCAGCTCAGGGAAAATCAAGTAAACTAAACGGAACATTTGAAACCCCAGCCGGACAATTCCCGGATTGCATTCAATTTGAAAAAAATGCAAGGTCGTACAGAAAAGATGAGATCTTTTTCAAACCCGGAATAGGCGTAGTAAAATATTCACAGGAAAAAGCCCCGATGGGAAGTCCTGTTATCAAATTGCAACAAATATCAACTCTCGTTGCTTTTCATATAGAATAATCTTGACCCGCAGATCCTTAGCCTGGCCAAAACATTTTCTTAAACGTTGATCCAAACGTATCAGGTAAGATCTGTTTATGAAAAGAAACTCAACAGTCCTCTTGAAAAAACATCAGATAGTGTTATTTTTCATTCTGATTGAAAACACTGTTTTACTATATCAAAAGTTATTTTTTGTCTATAGACAAAAAGGTATTCCTACTCACTTCGCTTTTCACCGCCCTATTACTCTTCCTGAATTATAATTATAAGATAGATGACTGGATAAGCGATCATTCCTTCTTCGCTTCTTTTTTTTATCGTTATTGCATTTCTTTTACAGCATTTGCTATACCATATTTTTTCTACCGGAGCACAAGCGGGAATAATTTCCCAACTGATAAAAAATTCCTATTTCTTTTTTGTATTGCACCGGCGATCTTTTCACTTAAGATCGCTTTAAATATTCCTTTAACTCTTTCAAATGACCCGGCATGGAATGATTACTGGAATCATGTATTATACTGGCCATTGTTACTCATCATTACGGCATCAATTCTTTTTGTACTCTGGAAAACATGGTATCAAGAATCATCCTTTTTTGGAATCACTTTCAGAAATTTCCAATGGAAGCCTTATCTCATCATGCTGCTCATCATGGTGCCGTTGATTGCATTAGCATCTACACAGCCTGATTTCCTCGACATGTATCCCAAGCTAAAAGTGATCTCAAGCGCCAATGCCGGAATGCAATTTGACTGGTGGCATAAATTATTATTTGAACTTTCTTACGGCAGCGATTTTTTCACTATCGAATTATTCTTTCGTGGCTTTTTGGTGTTGGCCTTTGTAAAATGGTTTGGCAAAGATGCTATTTTACCAATGGCCTGTTTTTATTGTACCATTCATTTTGGCAAACCAATCGGGGAATGTATCAGTTCTTATTTCGGTGGATTGATACTTGGAATTGTAGTGTATAATACCCGATCTATTTTCGGCGGGTTGATCGTTCATCTTGGAATTGCATGGATGATGGAGATAGGTGGCTATTTGGGAAATACATTTGGGGGAAAGTAAAAAGTAAAAATTAAAAAAGTGAAAAAATCAGAAGGCTTTGAATATTTGCATTTTTAATTTTTCATTTTGAATTTAAAAAAAGCTACAAGCCTGTAAGCCGGATCCTGTTTCATCCACCGAAGTGAATTATGCTATCATTTATCTTTTCTGCCTACCCATCAGCATCGAACGAGCCGTTCTCAGGCGCTGTCCTATGTGGCATTTCAGCATGCAAGGTTTACCCGAATATATGATTGCTCATATAAACTGTGAGCTCTTACCTCACATTTTCACCTTTGCCCCGAAAGATCGGGGTAGTCATTTTCTGTGGCACTGTCTCTTAGCTGTTTCCAACCAGCTTCGTTTATCACGAAGTGCATTGCTCTGCGCTGTCCGGACTTTCCTCCCCGACGAGTCGGGGCGATAGCACGGCTTGTAGCCAAATATTTCAAAGAACCCGCTCCCGTTGATTCGAGAGCGAACTGCAAAGATAAATTTTTTTGACGGGTGTGTTGGCGTAAATATCTCTGAAGAAATATTGGTTGGAAATTAAATACTCCATGGGATGATAATACAGTATTCCATTTGAAACAATCCAAATATCAAAATTCCTGTTTTGCTAAAAAAAATTTAGTTGCACAATGTTTTCTTTGTGAAATTTATACGGATCAACTAATTATCAGTATTGAAAATATATCTCTGTTGCGCCAAAACCATACAAAGGATGATACTGGTTCACAAATGACCGCACTTCTTTTTTTTGCCGAAGAATGGCATGGATCTCATCCCGGAGTTTCCCGCTGCCCACTCCATGAATAACGATCAATGAAGGTTGCAGGTGCAAGACTGCGAGGTCATAATATTTTTCAAAAGTTCTTAGCTGAAGAGTAAGCATTTCATAATTGCTCATACCCGGCCAGTGGTTGGTGACCTTTTCAATATGCAGATCGATCACGGAACGGGGCGGCTCCAATTGCTGTTTCACTTTCGAGAGATCAAAGCTTTTTTGTTTTTTTATTTCAGGGAAATAAGGTTCGTGTTCAATTTGCTTATCGGGATAATTTTCAAAAAGACGATAGGAAAAAGATGCTTCATTCTTTTCTTTCAGCTCCTGCAGTTTCGAAAAAAGTTGTTTGGGCTTAAGGCGTAATGAGGTTTCATAATATTCCGCTTTAT
>DASZPW010000346.1:0-2047 GCA_035550155.1 Chitinophagaceae bacterium
ATTATAAAAAATGAGATAGGCAAGTAACGCACCAATGCCCAGGTCAGAGATAACTGAAAAAGTGTGGTAATATAAAGCGTGCCCCTCAAGCAAAAATGTTCTGCAATACCAGCTTATAAGAATTACTGAGATGATAGCAATCCAAAATCTTCTGGCACCTGTAATAAAAAAGAGGATAGGCCAAACAGCATAAAATTGTTCTTCGATGGCAATTGACCAGTTGATACTGATCATCATTGGTGCAACATCAACCAACCCTTGCTGGTCTACCGAAATATTGTCAAAATTGGATAAAAAGAACAATTGATATAACAGGTTGTATGGATTTTGATCCATGTAACCAAGTTGGACTTTTATCAGAGGATAAATAAAAAAAGTAAAGAAAAGCACAACATAATAAAGCGGCCATATCCTGATTATTCTTCTTAAATAAAAATTCCTGAGGCTGAAATTTCCTGTATTTTCTTTTTCTTCAATGATCAGATAGGTGATCAAAAAACCACTCAATGTAAAAAAGAAAGATACGGCTAAATAACCTGCAGAACCTATGTTTATAATTCTGTCAAAAAAATCTATAGAACTAACATCCTTAAGTACCTCACCCAATCGTGAATGACCAAAGAAAACAACCATGGCCAGGATAAAACGAAGACCATCAAGGTTTTGAAAATACTTCCTCTTCAAATTCTTAAAACTAACGCGTTATTTTTTTACCTAAACGAGCCCCTCGTTCAATATTTGTATTTCCGGATTCTGATGAATGAGATGTTAAAGCGATCCCTTTGTGTTTTGGAGCAAAATTGCATTCATTTCTCAAAACCAAGTCCGACTTGTAATGTTTCATCAGTTTTTGGGGACTTCACACAAATGACCATTTTTCTTAGGCCTGCGGCCATGTAATTCCAGCTCCACATCAATCCCCTTTCTCCATCCGCCTCAACCTTTTCTTCGCATCTTTAAAAGCCTCATCTTTGCGATCGGCCTTATCTTTCACCAATTTAAAATACTTTCTCGCCTGCGCTTTGTTTCCCTGTTTCTGACTGATCTCACCTAAAGCAATGAGTGAATATAAATAATAGCCGGATTCGGTAGCGTTTATCGCTTCCGCAAACTTCACACAAAGTTCATAATACTTTTTCGATTCATCGAGGTTCTTTCTCGCTTCGTAGATCTGGCCCAGGAAAAAAGCTGCATACCTTCCGCTGGTAGCTTCGTAACCAACCATGCCGCTGTCTATCCGCGCAAGAATATCAAGACATACCGGCTCGGCTTCTTTATGTCTCCCGATGGAATACAACATACGCGCATAGTAACGATGAAAGTATGGGTTATCCGGATAATTCTCGATAAGGTATTTACTGATCTGTAATGCCTGAAACTGATCATTCTCATAGCTGTTCAGGATCCGCATCAGCCAAACCATTGCCTCCGTGCGTGTATAAAAGGCGTTGTATGAAACTTCTTTCAGTTGTTTCAGGCCCAGGGCTTTATCCCCCTTCGGAAAAAACCAGAGCACAGGTTTGAGCGCAGGATAGTTCTCCGGCACCCAGACAGAAAAGTAATTGTACAGGGCATCACCAAACAAAAGCTCAGGACTTAAATTCTGGGCAGATTTACTTTCTTCCAGGTAATCCAGTGCATCTTTTCCCACGGAAGCCGCTTTTCGCCAGTTTCTTCTTTCTTCGTCCGAATAAAGGCGACCCTCAAATCCGTAGGCAGCTGCCAGGAAAAACGAAGCCTCTGCCCGGTAAGCAGGCAACTGTTTATGCAGACGCTCGGCCACATTTATGGTAGAATCCATGTAGGCCAGGAAAGTCTCATCGTGCGATTTGTCCTTTGTATTTGGCATGATCTTCCACCATTCGATGAGGCCCATCAAAAAATAAGGAAGTGGATGCCATCCATAATCTTTTTTCAGGCTCCTGAATTTCGCCTCGGCCTCCGGAAACTTAAAATTGTAAAGGTCATTCAATGCCTGGGTGCACTCCAGTTGCACCTGGGTGTCGGCAATAAGAATGATGGTTGTATCTTTTTTTTCTGAAGTTTG
>DASZPW010000347.1:0-2623 GCA_035550155.1 Chitinophagaceae bacterium
TAGATTTATTTAAAGCTTTCATACAATTTGCCCTTAGTCATTTCTTTAAAAAGACCACTGCAAAGCTCATGGGACTTATTTAACCAATCTCTAATTAACGGAATTTCTGGTTTAATGTTACCGCTTACTAAATTAGTATTAATAGTTATGCCATCAAACCCTTTATTATCCTTACCTCGTCCGATATTGAGGTTCAAAGAACCCTGTTCGGTCGGGTAATTCAATACCAGCAAAACATTTCCTGCAGCAGATTGTCCTTTGTAGAAGCCTTGCTTGATTGATATGTTTAAGTATTCGTCTAAAAATTTCAAAATATCTCCCTTCTGGAAATCGAACTTCAACAGATCGATATATGTGAGAGCCAGATGCACATTGGAGTGGGGCTTAAAAGTATAAACACTTTTGAGCTTCTCAAGAACCGCCATTATACGATCTTCATAATCATTCCAAAAGTATTTCGAATCGACAGTGTTAACAGTTACTAAACCGGGGCCAACTTGTACTAATGGATAGTCATTTGCTGCCGTCCTGAATCGATGAGTCGGAGCATGCACCAACATAAGTTCCATGGGAACATGCGGATTAACCGCTTCTCTGTAAGGGTATTCGGTCTTTAGAAGTGGATATAGGTCACCATGAAGATATTGAACCCCTTGAGCTTCCTGAGTGCCTTGTACGGACCACTTAATTTCGAAAATAACTTCAATAAGTGGTGCTTTGGGTAGTTTACTCATTAGACGGCTTATCTTAAAACACGAAAATAGAAAAATTTTGCTAATGAATGAGAGAGGCTAACGCCTGTAAAACCATTTATTCAGATGAATTAAGATCATCTTATAGATTATATGACCGCCTGTGATCAGCCTCAAAATATTCTTTCAGTGAGAATCACCAGGATGTATTTGCGCACAAATGTTTTCATAATCCTCATAGTCGGCTTGAGATTTCAAACGAAGCGATTTTCTAAAGTCCTTTCTGTGTAAAAAAACTGTCTTATCCAGCTGCCATCCCAACCCCAATTGCTTATCACTTCCCAACTTCATAAATTCACAACCTGTTATGGTCAAATTCTTAGTGGCTGCCCTGGGATGGTGTCTGCTCATATTCGCCAATCAAACCTATGGCCAGGTTGTTTTAGCAGAGAATGGTCAGGAAGACATCATCGTCAATCCCTATGCTTATATTTTTAAAGACAGATCTGCGGGCATCCACGACATCAGCAAAGTGATCGCAGCACCGGACAGCGCTTTTATTAAAAATAGCTACTATCAGGAAGTGCACTATGGTTTCTTCCAACCCTCCGGTTGGTGCAGGTTTACGATCCAAAACCTGTCAGACAACACCGATTGGATACTTAAGGTCCACCAGTCGCGGGTGGATACCGTGCAGTTGTATGTACAGCGGCAAAATGGTGAGCTGATAAAATATCCGCTTACGGGCCACTTTCAGGCCATCGAAGACAGGGCATTTCATTCGATGAGTTTTGCGCACCCTTTATCCTTTGCCAAAAATGAAACTGTGGTTTGTTACTTATTCACGCAGCGAAAATTTGCGCGCCATGCTGCTATCCTGAGTTTTCAAACGCAGGATTACCATAAGGGCTATGATACAAAACTTCTCATTTTGATAAGTGCACTGATGGGTATTTGTATACTTTCAAGCGTTATCGGCATTGTTATGTTTGTGGTTTTGCGCGAACGGGTGTACATGTCCTATAGTATTTATTGTTTTAGCTTCCTGCTTCTGATCGCGGTTGATACAGGTTTTATGTACGCTTTTGTAAACGCACCGGTACAACAGAAATTGATCAACAATTTTAGCATCATTCTTTATTACTGGATAGCCGGGTGGCACACCCTGTTTACTATTGAGTTATTGAAGCTTAACCGGATCCGGCAAAGGTGGATGTACTGGCTTGGCATCGGCAGCGGCCTTTTATTCTGTTCTGCAGCACTGTTCCTGTTGTTTCCCATTCCGGACATTGCCAGGAAGTACATCAGTATGTGGTCTTACTACATACTCTTCTTTTTAGATGTCTATATTTTGTATGCCCTCATCCTTCAGTGGATCAGAAAAGAGGTCGTGGTTTTCTTTTATGTTGGTGGATTTTTATTTACAATCTTTGCAGCCTCTCTCGCTATGCTGGCCGATCTTCAAATAATAGAAGGTGTAAATCACAGAACGGATATGCTCTTCATTGCGCCCGTGGTTGAGATCATCTGCATGGTTATAGGGCTAGGCATCAACTCCAACAACTATGTGAAGGATCGGCTGAAAGCACAACGCCAGATCATCACTGTACAGGAAGACGAACGCAAACGTATCGGACAGGACCTTCACGATGACGTTGGCAATTCACTCGCAGCGGTAAAAAACATGCTGGCACAACAAAGGGATCCGCTTCTTATTGAGAAAGAAATTGACGATATTATTCAGGATGTTCGCAACATCAGCCACGACCTGATGCCTGTGGATTTTAAAGAATATGCCCTGGCGGATATCGTCAGGCAGACGGTTAACAAATTTAAAAACTATCCGGGTATTCAATTCGAATATAGCCAGACAGGCCCTGTAGTGAAGCTGCACCCTGTGGCGGAACTGATGTTATACCGGATCATCAACG
>DASZPW010000348.1:0-10021 GCA_035550155.1 Chitinophagaceae bacterium
ATACGGAATTGGATCATGGACAGATCGCTCACTATTCCTGAATATCCTCCGAGAGCATCTATTTCCCTTACGATCTGGCCTTTAGCGATACCACCCATGGCCGGATTACAACTCATTTGGGCAATGGTCTGCATATTCATGGTTATCAAAAGTGTTTTTGATCCCATGTTTGCTCCAGCCGCTGCCGCTTCACAACCGGCGTGGCCAGCCCCCACTACTATTATATCATATTCAGGAAACACAAAAAAATAATTAAGAACCGCAAAAGTACTCCCAATGTATTAAATGCGGCAAATAAGCTTGAAAATGACTTTTTTCACGTGGAACTACTGTCAAATTATGATAAATCAATGGTTTAGGTAGTGATACAAGTAATAATCTTCTTTCTTTCTCATTGTCAGGATATCTTTTTTGGTCTTATCATTATAACCACACAAGTGCAAAGCGCCATGAAAAATAACCCTCAGAAGTTCTTTTCGGAATGGGATATCTAATCTTATGGCATTGACCCTTACTCTATCTATGCTTATATAGGATTCGCCCTGAACAACTCCCTTTTTTTCAGAAAGGTCAAAAGTGACGATATCTGTGTGATAATTATGGTTGAGATATTTTTTATTGATTGCTAGAAGCTCCCGGTCAGAACAGAAAATAAAGTTCAGGTTCTCAAGCTTCTTGCCCTCCTCATTAAAAATCTGTTCTATAAATTTTTTCATCATGCCGCTTCCTTTTATGTAATGAGCTTTGTAGGGATAAAAAAAGCGAACCCTGGATTTTCTGCCTGATTTCAACATAATTACAAAATTTGTAAACAAAGGATAAAATACAATATTAGATTTGCCGAATAGATGGAAATGGATAAAAAGCTTTCAGAATTACGACCCGGACAGTCTGCCATTATAAAGAAATTCAATAGCAACGAAATTTTTCTAAAATTAATGGAAATGGGTTGTTTACCCGGTGAAACAGTTGTTTTAGAACAGATTGCGCCACTTGGCGATCCCATTTCAATTTCAGTGGCAGGATACACATTAAGTTTGAGGTTGAATGAAGCTGAAGAAATAATAGTTAATTTAAAAAATTGATTATCAATAATTTAAATGAAAATAGGTTTATATTTTGGTTCATTTAATCCTGTTCATGTCGGGCATCTCATCATTGCAAACCATATTTTGAATGAAACAGAGATAAAGAAAGTATGGTTTGTTGTTTCACCACAAAATCCTTTCAAAACCGAAATAAGTTTACTGAACGAATATCACCGGCTTCATTTACTTAAATTAGCTACCGAAGACGATAACAGGGTAAAAGTATCCGATATTGAATTTCATCTTCCACGTCCTTCTTTTACTTCCAACACTCTTGCCTATTTGCAGGAAAAATATCCTACCCACCAGTTTGTGATCATTATGGGCAGCGATAGTTTTCAAAATTTGAATAAATGGAAAAACTGGGAAACGATTGTTGCGCACTACGAAATACTTGTCTATTCTCGACCCGGATTTAAAACAGACAATAAAATAAAAGCACAATTGACCGTTCTTGACGCTCCGCAATTAGAAATTTCATCGACACAGATCCGGGAATATATCAAAAAAGGAAAATCTGTGAGATACCTGGTGCCCGATAAGGTCTACGATGAGATAACACAAGGTAATTATTATAAGAAATAACCAAGTAGCAAACAGACAATTACTATCACTGGCGAAACAATCCGGGTATATCTTAAAAGTAAAAACGTTCCAAGGATCACTCCTAAATTTAAAAAGCTGATCGTTTTAGCTTCGATAAGTGAAATATCTTTCATGATATAAAACGTGGAAGCGATCATGATGCCTACCACCACAGCGTTTATTCCCTCCAGAGATCGATACACTGCAGCATATTTTTTCAGATAGCTCCAGATCGGAAAGAAAAACAATACTAACAAGGCGCTCGGTAGAAAAATTGCAACCATTCCAATTAAACAGCCGAGGATCTGCATTTCTGTTCCCATATCTTTTAATGCCATTCCACCCGCAAATGAGGCAATAGAAAATACGGGTCCCGGAAAGGCTCTTACAATTCCCATCCCGGTGTACATATCTCCTTTGTCAATCTGTACTACATTCGGATCTTTCTTTTTCATTGCCAATGGGCGAACGCTAAACTGTTCATACATCATGGGCATCAACACATGGCCACCTCCGAAGATCAGGCTTCCCATCCTATAAGTATTTTCAAAAAGATTGATCGGTTTCCTGTTGGGCCAGTTATCCTTTCTTGCTTTTTCACTTATTACTCCTGCCAAAATGAATATGATACCAAATAGCCAAAAATTCCACCAGCGTATCTTGCGGGGTTTTTGTTCTGTTTGCGGGATACGTTTCCTGCTCAGGTTCGTTGTTATACCTCCAAGAACGATTAATACAGGAAAGATCCATGGTTGTTTGAATAAAAGATAAGTGGCTACTGTACAAATGATCATGATAAGCCAGGTAACAGTATTCTTAATGGCAACGGAAAATGTTGAAACAGATGCATACACTAAATAACCAACAGCCATCGGTGCAATGAATTTAAATATATCGGTATGCAAAGCTCTTTTATCTATATAATGAAGCAAAAAGGAGAGAGCTCCCATCAAAATACAAGCAGGCAATATCCAAATGATCAAGGATAAAACCGCCAGGGGCACTCCGCCTCTTTTATATCCAATTAGTGTGATGGTTTGTGTAGAAGAAGCGCCGGGCAGTAATTGACAAAAAGCAGTGTACTCCATCAGTTCCGCCTCGGTGATATATTGACGTTGACGAACAAAAGTTTTCATCATCATCGCAATATGAGCCTGCGGACCACCAAAAGCAGTTATACTGTTCAAAAAAACAGCTCGGAGAAAATGACGATGACGAAGCAACATTTGACCTTAAATATAAAAAAACAACTCAACAACGAGAGGAAATCAAATATGAAACCTCAATAATAATTATATTCATAAAAATTTTTTTATGAAAAATTGGTCTGTTGCCGTTCTTTCCATTATGATTTCAGTGCAATTGTATTCGCAAAATAATAGTACTGTAATAAAGCAAAATATATCAGTTGCGGCCGATAAAATAGAATCTCAATGTATCGCATGGAGAAGAGATTTTCATCAGCATCCCGAATTGGGTAATCACGAATTCAGAACAGCAAAAATTGTAGCCAATTATTTAAGGAGTTTGGGTCTTGAAGTTAAAGAGGGTGTTGCCAAAACAGGTGTTGTTGGAATATTACGAGGGGGAGCACCGGGTCCTTGTATTGCATTAAGAGCGGATATGGATGCACTGCCGATCTCAGAAAAAACAAATCTTTCGTTTGCTTCAAAAGAAAAATCAACATACAATGGACAGGATGTAGGAGTGATGCATGCCTGCGGTCACGATTCACACGTTGCAATACTTATGAGTGTGGCTAAAATTCTTTCGGATATGAAAAAAGATCTGAAAGGAACAGTGAAATTTATTTTTCAACCGGCAGAAGAAGGACCGCCGGAAGGTGAAGAGGGTGGGGCAGAATTGATGGTAAAAGAAGGAGTAATGGATAATCCTAAAGTGGATGTTGTTTTTGGATTACATATTGAATCAGCAATTGAAGTTGGGCAGATAAAATATAAGCCTGGTTCCTTCATGGCATCTTCGGATTGGTTTACGATCAAAGTAAAAGGAAAGGGAAGTCATGGAGCAATGCCATGGCTCGGCGTTGATCCCATTGTTGTTTCTGCGCAGATCATCGAAGGCTTGCAAACTATTGTAAGTCGTCAATCAGAACTCACAAAAGCTCCAGTGGTGATCACCGTTGGAAAAATTGATGGCGGCGTAAGAAGTAATGTTATACCCGATGAATGCACTATGTACGGTACCATAAGAACTCTTGACCCTAATATGCAAAATGAGGTTCACGAAAAGATCAAGCAAACAGCAACAAATATTGCAGAAGCAGCCGGGGCAACTGCAGAAGTTACGATTGAAACGAAGACTTTGGTAACTTATAATGATCCTGCGTTGGTGAAAAAAATGATTCCATCATTGCAATCAGCTGCAGGAGAAAATAATGTTATTGAAACGGAGTGGCAAACCGGCGCCGAAGATTTTTCTTATTACGGCACAAAAGCGCCAGCGTTCTTTTTTTATCTCGGTGGTATGCCGAAAGGAATGGATCCTTTAAAAGCGCCACCACATCACACTGCAGAATTCTATATTGACGAAAGTGGTTTCAAAACCGGCATCAAAGCATTTTGCAACCTGGTGGTCGATTACATGAATGTGAAATAAGAGAAACTATTTCATCAGCTGGTACGCCAGCAGACTCATCACATAAGCAAGTCCGGTCATGTATGTAAGTTGTATCAGTGGCCATTTCCAGCTGCGAGTCTCTCTTTTTACTACGGCAAGTGTGCTCATGCATTGCATTGCAAAAACATAAAAGATCATCAGCGATAAACCGGAAGCAAGAGTAAATTCAGGTGTTCCGTCGGGCCGTACCGCAGCTTTCATTTTTTCTTTTAACATCAGGCTGCTTTGATCATCATCGCCCACACTGTACAAAGTAGCCATTGTACCGACAAAAACTTCTCTTGCTGCAAAAGAAGTGATCAGTGCAATTCCTATTTTCCAATCATAACCAAGCGGTGCGATAGCGGGCTCAATAGATTTTCCAAGAATGCCGGCGTAGGAATTTTCCAATTTAGCTGTATGCAACTCTTTGTCTAATTTTTTTTGATCGGCTCCGGGTTGCGCTTTGAGTTGCTCATACTGTTGCGCTACTTTGTGCATTCGGTTTCCGGGTCCGAAAGAACTCATTGCCCAAAGGATCAGGCTGATGATCATAATTATTTTTCCGGCATCGGTAACGAAAATGCGGGCCTTGGTCACCATCGTTTGCAAAACATTATTCCATCTTGGTGAACGATACGTGGGCAACTCCAAGATGAAAAAACTTTTTTCTTTGATCTTGATCAGCCATTTGCCGACATACGACACGATGAGCGCCATGATTAATCCCATTAAATAAAGTCCCATCATTACCAAACCCTGCAGGCTGAGAAAACCTAAATAATAATGCCTCGGTATTACCAAACCAATCAGAATAGTGTAAACCGGCAATCGTGCCGAGCAACTCATCAATGGTGTAATGAGGATCGTAAGCAATCGTTCTTTTTTGTTTTCAATGTTCCTTGTACTCATGATAGCTGGAACGGCGCAGGCAAATCCGCTGATCATCGGCATCACACTTTTTCCATTTAATCCAACACTGCGCATCAATCGGTCGGTAAGAAAACTGATTCGGGCCATGTACCCGGAATCTTCTAATAAAGTGATCAATCCAAACAGTATCATGATCTGCGGAACAAAAACAGCGATGCCTCCTAATCCCGCAATAATACCGTTAATAAGAAGATCGCTTGCCCAGCCGTTTGGTAATGTTTCGGACAACCAATGGCTGAGATGTGCAAATCCATAATCGATCCAGTCCATCGGGAATTGCGCCAGCCAGAACACACTTTGAAATAATAAAAACAATACCGCTAATAATATCAGGTAGCCCCATTTGCGATGCAATAAAACACCATCGAGTTTTTCGGTAAATAATGTTTTTTGCAGCGGGCCGGGCTCTGAAACAGATAATTGCATGATCTGTTTGATCCGGTTATACCGCTGTAATATTTCTTCGGCCTGGGTTTTTGTCGGATTAAATTGGTGCTTCCGTTCAATGTTTTCGATCGTTTCCTGCATGGTATCATCCAACGCAAAAGATTCATGATTGATGAGATAGTGAATAGACTCATAATCACTCAAAGCGGGAATCACTTTTTTTATATCTTCTACCGGTCCTTCGGCCAAACTTTTATTATCAATAAAATCCCTGGCGGGAGCCTGGTACAAATTCTCTGCGGTTAAACTGATCGCCTTTTTCAGTTGCGCAATGCCTTTATTTTTTCTCGGGTTTACAGAAACAACAGGCACGCCCAATTCTCGTTCTAATTCTGTGATGTCAATTTTAATTCCTTTTCTTTTGGCAAGGTCCATCATCGTTAAAGCAATAACGACAGGAACTTTCAGGTCAATGATCTGTGTACAAAAAAGAAGATTGCGTTTTAGGTTGCTGGCATCGGCCACAACTACGATCACATCGGCAGTAATTTCTTTATCCTGGTGCAGCAGCACTTTATAACTCACCCACTCATCCAATCTTCTTGGATAAAGGCTATACGTTCCGGGCAGGTCAATTACTTCAGCGCTCAGATCTTCCGAAATAGGAGTGACGCCGGTTTTTTTATCAACCGTGACGCCGGGAAAATTTCCTACCTTCTGGTTCAGGCCGGTAAGACAATTAAACAATGAGGTCTTCCCGCTGTTGGGGTTCCCCACTATCGCAATATGTAGTTTGTTTTTCTTCAATCAGCCAACTATAGCCTGCAAATGTAGCAGTACGCCTGCAAAGCAGCTTACGAATTACGATTTTTAAAGTCACCGAATGATCATGAAAAAGTTTAACGGATAATAATAGTTTTTAGTCAAACATAACCCGATCCGGTAATACCTTTGCTCTCATTAATCAACCGCTATGACTTTTTTCCGTAAATCAATTCTTGTACTATTCTTATTTGCAGTCAATCTTGCTTCGGCTCAAAAATTTAAAAAAGCCGACAAAGCTATTTTATCTAATCTACACCAGCATATCGAATACCTGGCAAGCGATAAACTGGAAGGAAGGCGAACCGGAACCGCCGGTGAAAAACTGGCGATGGAATATATCAGTAACCAGTTCAAAACGATCGGGCTGATACCAAAGGGAAGCGATGACTATTATCAACCTTTTGAAGTGGACGATGGAAAACAACTCGATCCATCCTCTTTTTTATACATCAATAAAAATCAACTGCAACCCGGAAAAGATTTTTTTGCATTTCCATTCAGTCCAAACGGAACAATGGAAACATCACCCTCCATTGCTATCAAAGAAGTGGGAATGCCCTGGTTCATCGATCTGAAAGATGCGCTGGAAGACAACAAAGACAATCCACATTTTGATCCGTTTGATTTTATAAAAAAAACGGTTAAAGAATCCAAAGCATCGGGAGCCACTGCGGTTTTCTTTTACAACACTTCTTCAATAGATGATCAGATCGAATACAATCCAAAAGATCATTCAGAACTCGTTTCGATCCCTGCTATTTACATTACCAAAACTGCAGCAGCAAAATATTTTAATGATCCTTCAGCATCTATTGATCTGTACATGAAGATCGGCCTGGTTGAAAAAAAACGGACCGGCCACAATGTGATCGGATATATTGATAACGGCGCCACAACCACAGTAATTCTCGGCGCACACTTTGACCATCTTGGATATGGTGAAGACGGAAATTCAAGATTGACGACAGGCGAACACCTGATCCACAACGGAGCCGATGATAATGCCAGCGGCACTGCGGCATTGATCGAACTGGCAAGAATGCTGAAATCATCGAAAGACAAAAACAATAATTATCTATTCATCGCTTTTTCGGGAGAAGAATTAGGTTTATTTGGCTCCAAATATTTTACCGAACACCCGACCATTGATCTTAGCATGGTAGATTACATGATCAATATGGATATGGTAGGAAGATTGAATGACAGCACTCATGTGCTCACGGTTGGCGGCTATGGCACATCACCGGAATGGGGTGCTGTTTTTGCATCATTCAACAAAAAGAAATCAGATCTTATTTTCAAATATGACAGCAGCGGCACCGGCCCCAGTGACCACACTTCTTTTTACCGAAAAGATATCCCAGTGCTGTTTTATTTCACCGGCCTTCACCCGGATTATCATAAGCCCACGGATGATTTTGATAAAATAAACTATACAGGCGAGCTGGAAGTGATCAAAAATATTTATTCAGTAGTCGGGTTTCTTAACGATAAGAATAAACTGGCGTTTACAAAAACAAGAGAAACGCAAACCACCACTTCGGCAAGATTCAGTGTTACGATGGGAATCATGCCGGATTATACTTTTCCCGGAAACGGTGTGAGAGCCGATGGTGTCAGCGATGGAAAACCGGCACAGAAAGCAGGACTCAAAGCCGGCGATATCATTATTCAGTTGGGCGACTACAATGTTTCTTCTCTTGAAAATTACATGCAGGCATTGGGAAAATTCAAAAAAGGAGAAAAGACCAAAGTGAAATTCAAAAGAGGAAATGATGTGATGGAGGCTGAAGTTGAATTTTAATTTGTAATTTGATAGAAATTCTCAGCATGGCAGATCGTAATTCTAAATTGCTGCTCGACAACGAAGAACTCACCAGGGAATTTTTTGATGATACAAGATTGCTGGGCATCATGGCTCCGATCAAAGACTATCAACTCTGCTGGCACCTTAATAATAAAATGGTGATGGATTTCCGGGTCAATAATGAGATCGAGATACAACTTACCCGGAAGAAAAGAAATTATTTTTTTGCCGTGTATGAGTATAATGAACCAACAGGTTCTCTTTCACATTATATTTATAACAACCGGTTTGACGGTGAATACCTGTTGCCGGAATTCAAACATCTTGATTTTTTATGGTTAATGAAAGGAGATGCTATAACGGCAAGTGAAACACTTCAGCAAAAAATTGATTCGGTAAAAACGATCAGCGGCGTACAATTGGTGCTAGAGCTGACCAACGAAAAGATCAAAAACAAAGAGCATCTTATTTTTTAATTCCAGGAACTTTCCTTCAAAAAGAAAAACTATGTGGCAGGAAACGAACAATAAACTATATAAGAAATTTCAGTTTAATAATTTTAGCGAAGCGTTTGCCTTTATGACAAGAGTGGCAATGGAAGCGGAGAAAATGGATCACCATCCGCTATGGACGAATGTGTACAATACCGTGGAGATCTGGTTATCTACTCATAGCGACGGAGATGTTGTCACTGAAAAAGATCATAAGCTGGCAAAACGAATTGATGCTTTATTGTAGATGGTTTATCAATACAGTTTCTGATGAGAATGATATTTTCTCACAAAAGATTTTTTCTTAAGCCCCATTAGGGGTTTGGGGTTTATGCCCTTACCATCCACCATACTGATGATTCGCCCCGCTGCTTTTGGATACAATGAAGAAACAGCAGGCAGTAATTTTTTTCAACATCAGCCATCCAACCAGCAAACCATTCAACAATCAGCCATTGATGAGTTTGACAACATGGTAAACCTGTTGCGGAATCATGATATTGACGTGATAGTTTTTGATGACACTTCCAATCCTCCCAAACCCGATGCAATTTTTCCCAACAACTGGCTCAGTACTTCACCAAATGGAATTATTTCTATTTTTCCTTTGTATGCTGTCAATCGCAGGACGGAGAAAAGAGATGATATTTTAAAATGGCTGAGTGAGCATTTCAAAGTAAAGGATGTGCAGGACTGGAGTGAATTTGAAGCCGAGGGAAGATTTCTCGAAGGTACGGGAAGCATGGTCATTGATCACGATAACAAAATGATCTATGCGGCTGTTTCTGTAAGAACCAGTCTTTCTGTATTGGAAAAATTTGCAGCAGCGAACGGATACCAGGCCATTGTTTTTTTGGCTACGGATAAAAATGGCAACCCCGTCTATCATACGAATGTAGTGCTGACGTTGGGAGAAAATTTTGCAGTATTGTGTGAAGAAGCCATTGAAGAAGAATGGGAACTCATTGCGGTTCGGCAACTATTAGAATCAACCAGCCACACGATCATTCCTATTACAAGAGAACAAATGCACGCCTTTGCAGGAAACATGCTCGAAATAAAAAACAGTCCTTCGACAGGCTCAGGACAAGAAAAATTTTTATTGCTCAGCCAAACAGCTTTTGATTCTTTGCGGAAAGAACAAAAACAAATGCTCGAAGCCTATTGCAAACTCCTGCCAATTCCCATTCCCATTATTGAAAATACAGAAGGAGGAAGTGTAAGATGTATGATGGCGGAGATTTTTTTGGAGAGGAGATAACATTCTAGTATTTGCAAAAGGTAAT
>DASZPW010000349.1:0-13377 GCA_035550155.1 Chitinophagaceae bacterium
TAACGGAGGTGTATCCCCGGCGCCAAAAACAGTACAGGACGCTATGAAACGTTATTATGATTTTAGTAACGAAGCTCCGAGTTATTTCATGTGGCGGATTTTGGACCAGGGAAGGGAGCCGCTAAGAAAAAATCTTGCAAATGTGGCAGGCTGTTCTGCTGAAGAAATTGCCATAAATCGTAATTCCTCCGAGGGATTGGAAACGGTGATTTTCGGATTGCAATTAAGGCCCGGTGATGAGGTTGTGGCTGCAAAACAGGATTATCCAAATATGATCAATGCTTATAAGCAACGAGAAATTCGGGACGGGATAAAAATAGTATGGATCAATCTTGAATTACCGAGTGAAGATGAAAATTATCTGGTAAACCAATATGTAAATGCCTTTACTTCTAGAACCAAAGTAGTTCACATCACACACATCATTAATTGGAATGGCCAAATTTTACCGGTTAGGAAAATTGCTGATGAGGCCCACAAAAGAGGAATTGAAGTTGTAGTGGACGGAGCACATAGCTTTGGGCATTTCGAATTTAAAATTCCTGATCTGGATGCAGATTATTTTGCTACCAGTTTGCATAAATGGATGTATGCACCCATTGGTAGCGGCATGATGTATGTACGAAAAGAAAAAATAAAAAATATCTACCCGTTGTTTGCCATGGGAGATCCGAAAAGTGAGGATATCAGAAAATTTGAAGCATTAGGCACAAGGCCATTTTTTATTGAACAAGCTATTGGCAAAGCGCTGGAGTTTTATGATATGATCGGAAGTGAAAGAAAAGAGAAGCGATTACATTATTTGAAAAATTACTGGATGGAAAAAGTGAAAAATGTGCCTAAAGTAAAATTGAATACTTCGTTGGATCCGAAATGGGGTTGTGCTATTGGCAATGTTGGTATTGAAGGAAGAAAACCGGGCGAGTTGGATTCTTTCTTATTTGATAAATACAAAATTCATACTGTTGGTATCGAATGGGAAAACATACATGGCGTACGCATCACGCCGAATGTTTATACAACGCTGGATAATCTCGACCTCCTCGTAGAAGGAATTACTAAGTTTGCAACGAGTTAGTTACCCAAGACCTAAAAACAAATCACACACTCTCTTGTCTTTGCTACAATCGAATCGAAAGCTCAATCTTCTGCAGGCTACATCCATCAACATGATCGACATGGTGGGCATCGGGCCGTTTGTTGTAATGCCGATCGTGGTAAGCCAGTTTCATGACGGATTATTTTTATGGGCATGGTTGTTCGGGGCTTTTGCTGCATTTGTTGATGCCATGATCTGGAGTGAATTAGGGGCTAAATATCCATTAGCCGGAGGTACGTATAATTTTCATCGTATTGCATTTGGAGAAAAAGGAGGAAGGCTGATGAGTTTTTTGTTTGTTTGGCAAACTGCCATACAAGCTCCATTAGTGGTAGCATCAGGCGCTATTGGTTTTGCTCAATACCTTTCCTACCTGGTCGATTTAAATCAGTTGCAGCAAAAGCTGGTTTCAGGTGCCTTAGTGATATTGGTGTTTTTTCTTTTGTTCAGAAAAATTGAAACCATTGGGAAAATTTCTGTGGCTTTGTGGTCGGTCGTTGTGTTAACCGTTTTGTGGATCATTTTGAGTGGATTGACGCATCAGCAACATTCCATTCCTTTTTTCACGAAAGGGAATGACTCATTTTTTTCATATGCGTTTTGGGCGGCTATTGGACAGGGATCTGTAAAAACTATCTACAGCTATCTTGGGTATTACAACGTTTGTCATCTTGGAGGAGAAATAAAAAAGCCGGAAAAAAATATTCCCAGGAGTATTTTTATTTCTATAGGCGGCATTGCAATTCTTTACCTGTTGATGAACATCAGTGTAATGGGAGTGGTGCCCTGGCAATCTGTGAAAGAAGATGACAGGTACCTCGTGAGTACATTTATGGAACAAGTTTATGGACACAGCGCAGGCATCATTATTACTATCTTGATCCTTTGGATCTCCATGGCATCATTATTTGCTGTAGTGTTGGGATATTCAAGGGTTCCGTATGCCGCAGCAGTAGATGGGAATTTTTTTAAAATATTTTCAAAACTGCATCCAACAAAACAGTTTCCATATGTGTCATTGCTCGTTTTGTGTAGCTTAGGTTTTATTTTCAGTTTATTATTCAAATTAGCTGATGTGATCAATTCCATACTTGCCATGAGGATACTGGTTCAGTTTATCGGGCAGGCAGTGGGAATTATTTTACTTAGAAGACATTTCGGAACAAAAGACCTTCCTTTTAAAATGTGGTTATATCCGCTACCTGTGATTTTATCAATCAGTATCTGGTTATTTGTTTTTGTTTCTACCGGTTTATTTGCGTTGTGGGGGAGCCTGATCGCTTTGTCCGGGATAGCTGTATATTACATTGCAAAACGTTTTAAGGAAAAAAATAATTACTGATATGAAATCCCTTTTTTCTATTTCTGTCATTTTTTTATCTCTTTTTTTTATGCCGCAAAAGAAAACTAAAGTGATCTTCTTTGGTGATTCCATCACTGAATTGGGAGTAAAGCCCGGAGGATATGTTACCCGAATCGATAGCTTGTGTAAAACGGAAAATAAAAACGATCAATATGATTTTATTGGAGCAGGGATTAGTGGCAACAAAGTTTATGATCTCTATTTGCGGCTGGATGATGATGTGTTGAGTAAAAAGCCGGATGTTGTGATAATCTTCATTGGTGTGAATGATGTTTGGCACAAAGCGCTCCGCCAAACGGGCACCGACCCTGATAAATTTGAAAAATTTTACCAGGCCATAATTAATAAGTTGAAAGCCATCGGAAGCAAAGTGGTTTTATGTACACCGGCTTCAATAGGAGAGAAGACGGATTTCAGCAATCCTCAGGATGGCGATCTGAATGAATACTGTAATATTATCCGCAGCCTTGCTCAAAAGAATAATTTAACGCTGATCGACCTACGGAAAACGTTGCTGGATTATGATTTTAAAAATAATCCGGACAATAAAGACAGAGGTATCCTCACTGTTGATGGGGTTCATTTGAATCCAAAAGGTAATGAACTGGTAGCAGAGGAAATGTGGAGAACGATCAAATCACTTTAATTAAAGCCCACGAGGTAAAAATTCTTTTTTCCTTTTTGTACCAGTAAATATTTATCATGGAGCAATAATGAGGCTTCAATTTTCATTTTTTCACTATCTACCTTTTTCCTGTTGACACTTACTCCTCCTCCCTGGATCATTTTTCTTGCTTCGCCTTTGCTGGGAAAAATTTTGATCTCTGCAAGAAAACTCACAATGTCTATTCCTTCGGTAAGTTTTGATTTATCATAAGAAGATTTTACAACTCCTTCCATCCCTTCCAGATCTTCTATGCTTAAACTTTCTGCGGGAGCATTCTGATTAGCAAATAGTTTTTCCGTTGTTACTACGGCTTTTTCATATTCTTCTTTTCCGTGAACAAAAGTAGTGATCTCCTGCGCCAGTGTTTTTTGCAGCACCCTCGCTGATGGGTCTGATCTATGTTCATGGATCAGCATGTGAATGGCATCCCGGGATAGAAATGTAAAGATTTTGATCCATTTTTCTGCATCTTCATCGCTTGCATTCAGCCAAAATTGATAAAATTGATACGGGGAAGTTTTACTGGCATCCAACCAAACATTTCCTTGTTCTGTTTTTCCAAACTTACTCCCATCTGTTTTTGTGATCAAGGGACAAGTGAATGCAAATGCTTCGCCTCCAGCTTTTCTTCGGATCAGTTCTGTGCCAGTTACGATATTTCCCCATTGATCACTGCCGCCCATTTGCAGCTTGCAGTTTTTATTTTGATACAACCAGAAAAAATCATAACCCTGCACCAATTGATAAGTGAATTCGGTAAAACTCATCCCGGTGTCGCCCTCAATTCTTTTTTTCACACTGTCCTTCGCCATCATATAATTCACGGTAATATGCTTGCCAACGTCACGGATGAAATCAAGAAACCTCATTTCTTTGAACCAGTCATAATTGTTTACCATTTCTGCACAGTTCTTTTTGGCAGGGTCAAAATCGAGAAACTGCATTAGTTGTTTTTTTACTCCCTGTTCATTTTTGCGCAATACTTCTTCACTCAATAAATTTCTTTCTTCGCTTTTGCCGCTGGGATCTCCAACCATGCCGGTAGCTCCACCAACCAAAGCAACCGGCTTGTGCCCGGCTTTTTGCAAATGAACCAACAACAGTATCGGCACCAGGCTTCCAATATGCAATGAATCCGCAGTTGGGTCAAAGCCAATATATCCGGATGTCATTTCTTTGTTGAGTTGATCTTCCGTCCCGGGCATTATATCCTGGATCATGCCCCGCCATTGTAATTCTTCAATCAGGTTCATGCCTAAATCAATGATTTGCAGTTTACACGCCGAAGTTCCGGCGCAGGTCGTGCAAATGTAAAGCAGAAAGGGCTTGCCCAAAGGAGAATGCAATATTTTTCTAAATTATTCGTTTTCAGTTGATAGTCTTTTTGCCTGCGGAGCTATGTAATTCAATGGCTAAAGATTAATTTTACTGGTTAGCCCTACCGTATGAAAGCGAGTATAATTCAAACGCTTATTGAAAATTGTCCGAATGAAACCGACCAAACTATACCTGTCCCTATTAACAACTATTTTCTGCCTATCAGCCACCGCACAATTCAGAAAATATTCTAATGAATTTTTGAATATCGGGGCAGGCGCCCGGGGATTAGCTATGGGCAGTGCCCAGGTAGCTTCCGTAATGGATGGCACTTCGGGTTATTGGAATCCTGCAGGACTTGTTGGAGTAAAAGATCATCCTCAGATGAACCTGATGCATGCAGAATATTTTGCAGGCATTGGAAAATATGATTATGCCAGTATTGTTTTTCCTACTGCCAATAATAAAAGAACGATTGGCATCACCGGACTTCGTTTTGCTGTTGATGATATCATGAACACATTGTTTCTTGTAGAACCGGATGGTTCTATCAACTACAATAACATCCAGGCTTTTTCATCTGCTGATTATGCTTTTCTTTTATCATTTGCTCAGAAGCTGAAAGAAAGCCCGAATAAGAATATCAATTTCGGGTTAAATGCAAAAGTTATCTATCGGAGTGTGGGCAAGTTTGCCAAAGCCTGGGGTTTTGGTTTTGATGCCGGACTTCAGATTACTCACAATCGCTGGAAATTCGGAATTGTCGGCCGTGATCTTACCAGTACGTTCAATGCATGGACATTTAGTTTCACCGACCAGGAAAAAGAAGTTTTATACCTCACCAATAATGACATTCCTGTAAAATCAACAGAGATCACAGCGCCACGGTTAATATTAGGTGTTGCTCATGATTTCAAATTGGGAAAGAAATCCAGTCTGCTTGCCGAAGCTAATTGCGATCTCACTTTTGATGGAAAAAGGAATACAGTCATCAGTTCGGATCCTATAAGTGTAGACCCGAAGTTTGGTTTAGAATACAATCTGCATAATGTGTTTTTCCTGAGAGCAGGGATCAATAATTTTCAGAGAGCATTAGCGGATGATGATACATTGAATCAGAAAAAAGTCTGGATTTATCAGCCAAGTTTAGGGGCAGGTTTCCGAATTTCAAATGTTGTCATTGATTATGCATTTACCAATTTGGCCAATCAGTCAAACCCGTTATTTACGCATGTTTTTTCATTGAAACTGGATATGGTTAATGATAAAAACAAAAAGAAAAAATAAATCTGTACCAGTACAAACTCTGTATAATGAAACGAATTTTATCTTTCTTATTGCTATCCCTAAGCTTGTATACCCAAGCCCAGGTTTATAACAATGAGTGGATCGATTACAACAAGACTTATTATAAATTCAAGATCGGAGCTACGGGCTTATACAGAATATCTCAGTCAACGCTTACCTCGATCGGGTTGGATACGGTACCAGCAGAAAATTTTCAATTATGGAGAAATGGTAAAGAGATACCATTGTACACTTCTGTTCAGACTGGAGTGATGGGGGCCACAGATTATATTGAATTTTGGGGAGAAATGAATGATGGGAAACCTGATAATGCTTTATATCGTCAGCCCGATTTTCAAATGAATGATAAATATAGTCTTCAAACAGATACAGCTGCATTCTTTCTTACCGTAAATCCATCAGGGAGTAATTTACGTTTAGTGCCAACTGCTAATACCATTGTTGGCAGCCCAACGCCGGAGCCGTATTTTATTTATACTGCAGGGATGTATTATAAGTCTAAAATTAATCCTGGATTTGCTGCAGTAGTAGTACCGGATTATGTTTATTCGTCGTCATATGATCAGGATGAAGGTTGGACCTCAGCTGATATAGATAGCGCTGCTTCTAATACAACTACACAATCGAGTCTTTTCCCTTACACAGGTGCAGGAGCTCCGCAATCCGTATTCAAAATTAATGCAGCAGGCAATGCTCTGAATACAAGAAATTTTGAAGTTAAAATAAACGGTACAAGTATATGGACGCAAAACCTGGATTTTTACGATTATGTAAAAGCCGTTGTTCCAATTAATACTTCATTGTTCAGTAGCGGTACGGCTGTTGTGAATGTGATCAATCATGCCTCAGTAAAACCGGACAGGATGGTGATCGCACAATATGAACTGACATATCCAAGGCAATTTAATTTTGGTGGAGCTACAAGTTTTTCTTTTGAACTACCGGCAAGCGTTACGGGAAATTATCTTGAGATATCCAATTTTAATTATGGGGGCATAGCACCTGTATTATATGACCTGACCAATGGTACAAGATACGTGGCTGATATAAGCAATCCTGCCTTGATAAAAATAGCGCTGCAGCCTTCTGCTGTAAACAGGAAATTATTGCTGGTGAATGAAAATCCATCTAATGTTAAATCTGTTACTACATTTCAACAAAAGAATTTCCAGGATCTTTCCTTGACTGCAAACCAGGGTGATTATCTCATCATCACCAATTCAGCATTATTAAACGCTTCGAACGGTTCTCACCCGGTTGATGATTATATCGCTTACAGAAGTTCTGCAGCCGGTGGTGGCTATACTGCCAGGATGTATTTAGTCAGTGAGTTGGTAGATCAGTTTGGTTTTGGAATTAAAATGGATCCCATTGCCATTCGAAATTTTATACGATGGGCAAGGGCAAATTTCAGTAATCCGCTTAAGGATGTTTTTTTGATAGGGAAAGGAATCACCTATGATCAATTCAGGACCAAAGAGAGTGATCCGAATATGAGCAAACTTTTCTTTGTACCCACTTTCGGGAATCCTGCATCGGATAATTTATTTTGTACAGAACCAGGGAATAATATACCGCTGACTCCAATTGGCAGACTTTCGGTGATCAATGCAGATGAGATCATTCCATATTTAAAGAAGGTAAAAGAATATGAACAGGCACAGGCAACTTCTTCCTCAACAATTCAGGATAAGGCATGGATGAAAACTGTTGTACACCTGGTAGGAGCTGATGACCCGATTCTTCAGTCTGATCTCGGTAATCGTATGGAGATTTACAGGCAGATCATTTCAGATACATTATTCGGTGGAAACGTTACGACGTTCAATAAAAATTCTGCAGATGCCCTTCAGCTATTGAACAATTCTGCAATGCAAAATCTATTTCAACAAGGTATCGGCTTGATCACATATTTTGGCCATTCATCATCAACCGCACTGGATTTTAATCTCGATAACCCTGAACAATATAATAATGCCGGTAAATACCCTTTTATGATCGTAATGGGATGTTTAGCAGGAAATATTTTCGATTATAATGCTCAACGTATTCAAACCAAAGCGTCTATTTCAGAACAATATGTTTTATCAGATCAGCACGGTGCAATCGGGTTTTTGGCAAGCACATACTTCAGTATAGTTCAATACCTGGATATAATCAATACGCAAACTTATAAAGCCATCTCCCGAAATTCATATGGTAAAACACTTGGCGAAATAATTGATAATGCAATAAGCCAGACATTTAATATCACTACGCAAAATGATTTTTATGCCCGATTCCATTGCGAACAGGTGGCGCTGAATGGAGACCCCGCCGTTCGTCTCAATACATTTTCAAAACCGGATTATGTAATAGAAGATCCGCAGGTTAAAGTATCTCCTCAGTTCATTTCTGTTGCTGAAGATCATTTTACTCTACGTGCCAATATTTTAAATCTTGGTGAAGCAATCAATAAAAACATAGTAGTTGAAGTAAAACGGACATTTCCTGATCAAAGCACTGCAGTGGTAGAAAGAGACACTATCCCGGGAATAAGGTTTGTCGATTCACTTACGATTAATATTCCGATTGTAGCAACCAGGGATAAGGGGTTGAATAAAATCACTATTACAGTAAATGCAGATAATGCCGTCGATGAATTGTATGAAAATAATAACACGATTACAAAAGATATAATCATTTATGAGGATGAAGCAAATCCTGTATATCCATATAATTATGCAATGATAAACAGGAACAATATCAAACTGTTCGCTTCCACCGCTAATCCATTTGCAGATTCCAAGCAATACATTATGGAGCTGGATACAACAGAGTCATTTAATTCTCCCATTAAAATCACACGAACAATAAATTCTTCCGGCGGCTTGCTTGAATTTACACCTGGACTGACTTTCACAGATAGCACAGTTTATTATTGGAGAGTTGCCCCGGTGCCTGCCAGTGGGCAACCGGTCTGGAATGAAGCTTCATTTCAATATATTAACAATAGTAATTTTGGTTTCTCCCAGGCTCATTTTTATCAATATCAAAAATCTGCAGTAGATCGGTTATCTCTTGATACTACGCTCCGTACATGGAAATTTGGATCGATTCTGAACAATCTCTTCGTCAGAGTAGGATCATGGGTAACTAGTTCCAGTCAGGAATCAGGGTTTTCAGTTGTTGTAAACACAAATCCGTCGATACATAATACCTGCTGGTTCCAATCTCTTGTTTTTAATGTATTCGATCCTGCAACTTTTAAACCCTGGGTTAATACAACAATTGACAATATAGCTCCGATAGGTCATGGCTTATATGGCAGCGCTTCCAATTCCTGTTCTTCCGGAAGACAAAATAATTTCGAGTTCAGATGGGATTCTGCTACCAGCAGGAAAAGAGCTATGGATTTTATGCGGGATACGATCCCGGATGGCGCATTCGTTGTAGTTAGAACTTTTCTTTTAGACCCGGTTAAGTTTCCAACTTACGCAAGTATGCTTAGGTATGCTTCAGACTGGCAGGCAGATGAAGCAATTTATGGCCCGGGACAAAGTCTTTATCAATATTTAAAAAATGCCGGATTATCAAGCATTGATTCTTTCTATAGACCCCGTCAGTTTGCCCTGGTGTATAAAAAAAATGATCCATCATTTACTCCAAAATGGATCATGAGTGATGGCACTTATGATAATATTACTTTATCTGTAGATTGTTTCACTCCTGATAGTCTCGGATATATCACGTCTCCTGTATTTGGTCCTTCCAAAGGATGGAAAAATTTACGTTGGAGCGGTACGGCAGATGCAATTTCGGGAGATAAAGCTACTATTGATGTGATAGGTATTAAAACTGATGGTAGTCAAACAACTTTGTTTAGCGGATTGGATGAATCGCAACAAGACTTTGATGTATCATCAATGAATGCGGGAATATATCCTTATGCCCAGTTAAGATTGCGTACGGAAGATACTGTTAAATACACACCTTACCAGCTAAAGTATTGGGAGCTTACTTATGATCCTGCACCTGAGGGTGCCATAGCACCAAATATTTTTTTACAGGCAAAAGATACGGTGGACGTCGGGGAGCCGCTCGATTTTAAAGCAGCATTCAAGAATGTGAGCGATGCTCCGTTTGATAGCCTGAAAATAAAGATGATTGTTACAGATAAAAATAATGTTCCCAATATTATTCCTGTGCCCAGGCGAAGGCCTTTGCCCGTAGGAGACACCATTCAGGCGGGAGGTATTGTTAAAACAGCAAACTTGCCCGGGCTCAACACACTTTATATAGATGTGAATCCTGACAATGATCAACCTGAACAATATCACTTCAACAATTTTGCTTACAGAAACTTTTATGTAAAACCTGATAGCTTAAATCCGTTATTGGATGTAACTTTTGACGGGGTTCATATTCTTAATGAGGATATAGTTTCTTCAAAACCGGATATTCTTGTGAAGCTAAAGGATGAATCCAAGTGGATGATATTGGATGATACCAGTCTGCTTACACTTCAGGTACAGTATCCTGACGGTACTATTCGTCGTTTCAATTTTAATAACGACACTTTACAATTTATACCTGCCGGACAAGCTCCTAATCCGGATAATACGGCATCAATAAATTTCCGGCCCTATTTTGATCAGGATGGCGAATATCAACTGATCGTAACAGGCAAAGACCGAAGTGAAAATACTGCAGGAAATATTGAATATCGTGTTGCCTTTGAAGTCATCAATAAGCCGATGATCTCGAATATGCTGAATTATCCGAATCCTTTCACTACCTCAACGGCTTTTGTATTTACAATTACGGGAAGTGAAGTGCCCCAAAATATCAAGATCGAGATCATGACCATAACCGGTAGAATTGTAAGAGAGATCACTAAAGATGAACTTGGCCCATTACACATCGGTCGTAACATTACGGAATTCAAATGGGATGGCACCGATCAATACGGCTCAAAACTTGCAAATGGTATTTATTTATATAGAGTAGTTACCAACCTGAATGGAAAATCACTGGATAAATACAAATCGGATGGAGACAATACGGACAAATATTTTACCAAAGGATATGGGAAAATGTACCTGATGCGTTAAATATCGTAAATCGAAACACATTCGAAGGCTGTCGTAAACCGGCAGCCTTTTTTATTTGTTATTTTTGCAACTTATAAAATTACAAATGGCAAAAATCGGGATCAATATAGCAACAGGGAGCTTGCAACAGGAGGAGATGATCGTTGGCATTGACCTTGGCACTACCAATAGTTTGGTGGCAATTATTCATCCGGAAGCGAAACAACCGGTTGTTTTAAAAGAATATGATGGCACCGCATTGGTTCCCTCAGTTGTTCATTTTGGGAAAGCCGGATCAATCACAGTGGGAGATGAGGCAAAAAAATATCTCATTACTGATCCACAGAACACTATATTTTCTGTAAAGCGATTAATGGGGAAATCGTACAATGATATTAAGGAACATTCTTCCTTTTTCACATATAAAATACTGGATGACGATACCGATCGTCTTGTAAAGATCCAATTGGGCGATAAATTTTATTCTCCCATTGAATTATCTTCTCTTATTTTAAAAGAATTAAAGACGAGAGCAGAACATATTCTGAAGACCTCAGTTACAAGAGCAGTAATTACTGTTCCGGCATACTTCAATGATGCGCAACGACAGGCTACTAGAGATGCCGGCAAACTTGCCGGATTGGATGTACTTCGGATCGTTAATGAACCAACAGCCGCAAGTTTGGCGTATGGTTTAGGAATGAAAAAAGATGAAACCAAAACTGTCGCAGTTTATGATCTTGGTGGTGGCACATTTGATATTTCCATACTTCGGATCACAAACGGAATTTTCGAAGTGCTTTCAACCAATGGAGACACCTATCTCGGTGGAGATGATTTTGATTCGGCAATTGCAACGCATTGGCAACATCAACTCAACATCTCTGATGAACAACTTCGAAATGATAAAAGCCTGGCGCAATCATTCCGCCTCACTGCAGAAGAAGCTAAAATTTATTTGAGTTCTCATTCAGATTTCAATAGCACAGTACAGGAGAATAAAGTTGGACTTACAAAAATTGAATTTGAAAATTTGATTCAACCATTTGTTGACCGAACTATCAATTGTTGTAAAAATGCTTTGCAGGATGCTGAGCTTTCTGTTGTGAACATTGACGAAGTTATCATGGTCGGTGGGTCAACTCGGGTTCCTTTGGTAAAAAAAATGGTCAGTGCATTTTTCAAAAAGCAATTGCATGATTCAATGAACCCGGATGAAGTGGTGGCATTAGGCGCTGCGGTGCAGGCAGATATTCTTGCAGGCAACAATAAAGATTTTTTACTATTGGACATTACACCTCTTTCGCTGGGCATTGAAACAATGGGTGGTTTGATGGATGTCCTTATCCCAAGGAATTCAAAAATACCGACAAAAGCAGGACGTCAATATACTACGCAAAAAGATGGGCAAAGCGGGATGCGCATTTCGGTGTACCAGGGTGAAAGAGACCTGGTGAAAGATAATCGTAAACTTGCTGAATTTACTCTGAGTGGTATACCGGCAATGCCTGCAGGATTACCTAAAGTGGAAGTTTCTTTTCTTGTGAATGCTGATGGGATTTTAATGGTGAAAGCAAAAGAACTACGGAGTGGCGTGGAACAAAGTATCGAAGTAAAACCACAATACGGACTGACGGATCAGGAAGTAGAAAAAATGTTATTGGATTCAATAACTCATGCAAAAGAGGATATGCAAACCCGGGCATTAGTGGAAGCGCAAACCGAAGCGAAGCAAATTCTGGATACAACAAATAATTTTATTTCTAAGAATCGATCCTTCCTTACAAAAGAAGAATTAGACCGAACGGCTGAAGCTATATCAAAACTCCAGGAATTAATTCAATCAGGAACAAAAGATCAAATTCAATCAGCAATTGAAGCGTTAAATGAAATTTCAAGACCTTATGCAGAAAGATTAATGGACGAAGCTATAGGTCATGCAATGAAGGGGAAAAATGTTTTAGAATAGCTTTGAAGGTTTGAACAAAAACAAAATTAAAATTGTTAGAAGAGCCAATAGGCTTATCAAAAAAGCAAGCTTTATATCATCAGCTTCGTAACGAAATGAAAACTGATGTACTCCCGCAGGAATGTTAAAACCCATAAAACTGATATTGCTAATTATGATGTCCTCTCTCTTGTTGTCCACATAAAGTTTCCAGCGGGGATAATAATTTTGAAGTAATACTAAGAATCCATTCTTGCTGCTTGTTATGGTTCCTTCAATATCATTTGGATAAAATTTTGTGATTGTTATTGCAAGGTTACTGTCATTCTCAAATTTTCTGATATCGGGAAGATTATTTAAAAAGGCCCAATGATCAATTGAATCATTCAGTCCATACTGGTAATTGCTGGTATCTGTCAGGATGTCGGCTCTGTACAGGAGAGGATACTTCATTATTAGCTCCTTGAATTTTTCATTGAACCAAAATTTATTTTGACTGAGCAGATTGCTGGGGGTGATCCTGTAATCAGATCTTCCAATCTTTTTATTATACAAAGCCCTGCACCCAATATCGGCAAAATTATTTTCATTGCCTTTGCTGAT
>DASZPW010000350.1:0-8575 GCA_035550155.1 Chitinophagaceae bacterium
TTTTCAAATAAATGGATATTGAGTTGTTCTGCCTGAGTTACCCTGCGATAATATTCCAGCGCTTCTGTTCTTGTTGGCTTGGCATTATTAGACACAAAGGGAATGCCGCCTATTTCTAATCTTTCTGAGGTAGAAAAGAAAGTCATGTTCGCAGGATAATTGTAAAGCGAATTGACGAGGCATCCTTTTTCCAGGATGAGATACTCGATGCCTGCATTTTTTGCTTCAATGCCGCAAGCCAATCCGATTGGACCTCCGCCGATGATGATAATAGGATAATGCACAGTAATCAACGTATTTTCTACAAATGTAAAGCCAATGCGAGTAAAAGAGGTTTGAAATATTTACCGGTAAATTTGAAGAATGGGAATACTTACTATCCAGGAAGCAACAAGGAAAAATGCAGAACTGATCGCTGATATGAGCCGTCAAACTTTTAATGATACGTTTGCTGCTGATAACAGGAAAGAAGACATGGATCAATTCCTGGATGAAGTGTTCACGAAAAAGGAATTGATGAAAGAAGTGGGAGCGAAGTATAACATTTTTTTGCTGGCTTATGTGGATGAACAACCGGCTGGCTATGTGCGAATGAGAGAGTTCAATAATCCTCCATCGTTGGGAAGTGCGATCGCTATGGAAATAGCAAGGCTCTATGTGGTTAAAGAATTTATTGGCAAAGGAGTTGGCGCAGCCTTAATGCAACGCTGCATTGATATTTCAAATGATCTGCAAAAAGAGTGCATCTGGCTCGGCGTTTGGGAAAAAAATCATCGGGCCATTACATTTTATACAAAATGGGGCTTTGAAAAATTTGATGAGACCGAATTCATACTCGGCAGCGATGTGCAAACCGACTGGCTGATGAAGAAAAAGTTGATCTGACTATCGTATCATCAATTGTCCTTTCCCGATGAACTGCCCCTGATTATCTGTTACCTGGTACACAACTATTCCTTTTTGAGTACGAAGGGGAGAAAGTGAAATCTCATCTGAGTTGATAGAGTTATTTAATAACATTCTTCCTGCCATGTCATAGAAACGAATAGTCAATTCCCGGTTATTTCGGTTGGCAATATGTAGTGATTGGTCTGTGCTGACAGGATTCGGATATAAGGATATCCTGTTATCACTGCCTAAATTTACAGACACGATCTTTGAATATTTGGAATAACCGGAAAGCCCGATCATCTTTAAGCGGTAATATATAACAGTTCCGGAAGGGTCAACATCGTTATAGCTGTATTGGGTCACCGAAATATTATTATGACTTGGAATAGAACTTATCGTCGAAAAATTATTTCCGTCGCTGGAACGTTGTACTTCGTATGCAGTCATATCTTTTTCATTGGCGGTTTTCCAGTTCAACGTGACCGTTTTATTGTTTCTTGTTGCTGAAAAACTGATGAGATTAACAGGCAGCACAACGTTATTATAATATACGGTGATCCGGATATTATCAATTTTCCCTGCGGCAGTGCCAGCAGGGTTATTAATTTTCTTAGCAGAGATGGCTACTCCGAAGTCTGATGCATTAATATCAGCATCTGTCCATGTCAATCCCCAGAGATCACCGGCATTTCCATATTGCTGATAGGTATCTGTAGTTGGATAACCGGCGCTAATAGCTTTTTCATCACCGCTGATAACACCACCTTTTACTATTTTAACACTGTTGTCAATCGTTTCAAAGTTGGCATCGGATCGTTCCACTTCTACCATGATCCCGGAAATAGTTGAGCCACTTGGAACGGCAAACCCAAAGTTGGTAACGACAAGATAATCGGTATAGGCATTGGCGGAAGCAATGCTTCCGAATGTTGCATAAACATTATCGCTGGCTGCAACATTGCCGGCATTTGTCCATGATTGGCTGGAACCGCCAAT
This sequence comes from Chitinophagaceae bacterium, assembly GCA_035550155.1. GTDB lineage: Bacteria > Bacteroidota > Bacteroidia > Chitinophagales > Chitinophagaceae > UTBCD1. Next base: position 1,888 of record DASZPW010000350.1, read on the forward strand.
TGCGACTACAGTAAAAGTGCCTCCGTTAAGAGGACCGGCTATTTGGGAATAAGAAAATAATTCTATGGACAGGATAGAAATAAGCAGGAGTAAAGTTTTCTTCATAACAGTTTTTGAGATTTACAGTTTACCAGAGAAAATTACATCTTTATTGGATATTGATTAAAAAAATTTATACCCACTTGTTAATTCTAAAATAGGTCGGAGAATATTTTAATAGCCTGTCCCATTTAAGTGATCCCGTTCCGATAGTTAATTTAAAACTTATCGGTGCAGAAACTCTAATTTTAGACCATGAGTGTACGGATCAAAATATGTTGCATTTCTTCAATGGAAGAAGCAAAGATGGCGATTGGGTATGGGGCTGATGCATTAGGGTTAGTAGGTAAAATGCCAAGTGGGCCGGGCCCGATACCGGATGAACTGATCGCTTCCATTGCCAGAATGATCCATCCGCCGGTGGCATCATTCCTGCTTACCAGTGAACAATCAGCGAAAGGCATCATTGAACATGTCAAAAAAGTGAACACCAATACTGTTCAGATCGTAGATGAACTTACCGAGGGTAGTTATGATGAAATACGGCAAGTTCTTCCACATTTACGCATTGTGCAGGTGATCCATGTTACTGATGAAGGAAGTATTAAACAGGCATTACAACTGCAAGATCATGTGGATGCTTTTTTATTAGATAGCGGCAACCCCCTTGCTGCTATAAAAACATTGGGAGGAACCGGCAAAGTGCACAATTGGGAAATCAGTAGTGAATTGGTAAAGGCGGTGAAAGTGCCGGTATTTCTTGCCGGCGGATTAAATGAGAGTAATGTCTCCAAAGCTATTGACCTTGTTCAGCCGTTTGCTGTTGATGTATGCAGCGGGGTGAGGACGGAGGGAAAATTAGATCCTCAAAAGTTAGGAGCATTTGTTCAGTCTGTCCGCTCAAAGATGTTGAAAATTCAATATTGATAATTTTTTTCAGTATCAAAAGTTTAGCTACATTGGCGGCATAAAATTTTTTTATGAAAATAATATTGTCACTCTTAGCCTCAATGGTAATAATTACCTCTTGTAAAAATGGATGGTCAGTAGCAGAGCGCAATGAATTTGTTAACACCTGTGCCCAGGCCGCAGCGGCAAATATGGGACAGGAAAAAGCCAAAGCTTATTGTAGCTGCATGCAACAAAAATTGGAAGCCAAATTCCCGAAATCGGCAGATGCTAATAAAGCATTGAATGCTCCCAATGCCATGCAGACACCTGAAATGACCGCTATGGTACAAAGCTGTTTAAATGGCGGTAATACCAATGCTAACAATAATAATGGTAATGGTGGAGGTGTTTTAGGTGGTGTAAATAATAATAATAACAATAATGCCGGAGGTAATGGAACTTGGAGCAAGGAAGATGAAGATAAGTGGATGAATATATGTGCCACAAATCCCAATAACAAGGAATTATGTTCTTGCGTATTGCAAAAGCTGGAAGGAAAATATGCCAGTTATGAGGAAATGAATACAAAAGGAACATCAGAAGAAGGACAACAGTTGGGATTGCAATGCAAAGAAGAACTAAACGGGAATGGTTTTAATAACAACAATAATGATAATAATACGACTATAACCGGTGGAAACTGGACCCGTGAACAACATCAGCAATTTGTTCAGGGTTGTTCGATCTCTGCGCAGCAACAGCAGGGAATGACAGCTCAGGAAGCAAATTCTTATTGCGATTGTATCACATCAAAAATTGAACAAAAATATACGTTTGAACAGGCAAGTAACCTTACCCCTCATGATTTACAAACAACGGAATGGCAGCAAGCCATGTTGGATTGTGGAGCCAGAAGGCAATAACAATTTTAATTTCTATTGGAAAAGCTGCTTGTAACGAAGCAGCTTTTTTGTTTATGGCTTGATTAATCGGGAAAAATAATTGAGCGTCATGAATTTTTCCTGAAGAAATGTGCACTACACTTCCATTTTGTATTTTAGGTTTTATCCTTCATGTGACCTAATTTTGCCCCTCTTAAAAATCAACGAGCAAAATGTCAAGATCAATTCCGTTCCGGGAAGCTTTACGGGAAGCAATGACAGAAGAAATGAGAAGAGATGACCGGGTTTTCCTGATGGGCGAAGAAGTAGCAGAATACAACGGCGCTTATAAAGTAAGCCAGGGAATGCTGGCAGAATTTGGCCCTAAAAGAATTATCGATACTCCGATCTCAGAATTGGGATTTGCTGCGGTCGGGGTCGGCGCTGCACAAAACGGATTGCGTCCTATCGTTGAGTTCATGACATGGAATTTTGCTGTTTTAGCTTTAGATCAAATTCTCAACACAGCTTCTAAAATGCTGGCAATGAGTGGCGGGCAAATCTCCTGTCCAATCGTTTTTCGTGGGCCTAATGGATCCGCCGGACAATTGGGTGCACAGCACTCTACAGCGTTTGAAAGTTTGTATGCAAACATTCCAGGCATCAAAGTAGTTTCTCCAAGCAACGGATACGACGCAAAAGGTTTATTAAAGCAAGCCATCCGTTACGAAGAGGACCCCGTAGTATTTATGGAAAGCGAAGTGATGTATGGTGATAAATCTGAAGTGCCGGAAGAAGAATATTATATCCCAATTGGAAAAGCTGATATTAAAAAACAAGGTAGAGATATAACCATTGTTTCGTTTAATAAAATGATGAAAGTGGCGCTTGGTGCCGCTGCAGAATTGGAAAAAGAAGATATCAGCGCTGAGGTGATCGACCTTCGTTCTATACGTCCATTGGATTGGATGACGGTTTTGGAAAGCATTAAAAAAACAAACCGGTTGGTGATCGTAGAAGAACAATGGCCTTTTGGTTCGGTATCTTCTGAGTTGTCGTATCGCATACAAAAAGAAGGCTTCGATTATCTCGATGCACCTATACGCCGCATTACTGCTGCTGATGCTCCGTTGCATTATGCTCCCAACCTGGTAGCAGCTGCTTTGCCCGATGTTTCAAGAACGGTGAAGCTGGTGAAAGAGGTGATGTATTTGAATAAATAAAAGCTATTAGCTGATCGCTTTTTGCTGTTAGCTTTTTTTGAAGTTTTATAGCACTACGTTGCAAAAAATCTTTGCTCTATTTTTATATCCTAAATAATATGTAATGGCCGATATTCTGATCATTGATGATGAAAAAGCGATCCGAAAGACACTGACAGAGATATTATCTTTTGAAGGATACAAGATCGATGAAGCGCCGGATGGTGAGGATGGTTTGAAAAAATTCAAAGACAAAACATACGATGTGGTGCTTTGCGATATCAAGATGCCGAAGATAGATGGAATTGAATTTTTACAGAAAGCTGGTGAATTCAATCCGGATGTTCCCATCATCATGATCTCAGGTCATGGAAACATTGAAACAGCGGTGGAGGCGGTGAAGAAAGGTGCTTATGATTATATTTCCAAACCACCGGATCTGAATCGGTTGCTCATCACCATCCGTAATGCAATGGATCGCAGCAGCCTGGTGACAGAAACGAAAGTATTGAAACGCAGAGTGAGTAAAGTGCAGGAAATGATCGGTGAATCCAGCCCAATGAAAAAGATCCGGGAGACGATCGAAAAAGTGGCACCTACGGATGCAAGAATATTGATCACAGGGGAAAATGGAGTAGGAAAGGAATTGGTGGCAAGATGGATCCACGAAAAAAGTAACAGGGCCGGCGGCCCGCTTGTGGAAGTGAATTGCGCTGCGATTCCATCAGAATTGATCGAAAGCGAATTGTTCGGTCATGAAAAAGGTTCTTTCACTTCTGCTATCAAACAACGGATCGGAAAATTTGAACAAGCCAACGGTGGTACATTATTTTTAGATGAGATCGGCGATATGAGCCTGAATGCGCAGGCAAAAGTGCTCCGTGCATTGCAGGAAGGAAAAATTACCAGGGTGGGAGCAGACAAAGACATCAACGTAGATGTGCGGGTGATCGCTGCTACTAATAAAGATCTATTAAAAGAGGTGGAAGCAAAAACATTCCGGCTGGATCTCTATCATCGCTTAAGTGTGATCTTGATCCATGTGCCTTCGCTCAATGACCGGAGAGATGATATTCCATTGCTCATAGATCAGTTTCTTGAAGATATTTGTACAGACTATGGTACTGCTAAAAAACAAATCGATGCCGAAGCTATCCGGTTATTGCAGCAATATGACTGGACAGGAAATATTCGGGAACTGCGCAATGTGGTGGAACGTCTCGTAATATTATCCGGGAAAAGCATTACGGCTGAAGATGTAAAGAGCTATGTGCTACCGAAATAAGCTTTTCTTTAGCAAAACTTTCGAGAGTAAAATTTTGAATGGCAGATTATTATAATAATTTTGCCCGTTAATAAAATATCGTCATGCCTTTATCCCAATTGTTAGTCATTTACTTTATTTCTCTTTTATATGTATGGCTGCCATCATTTGGTTTTGCAAAATTGTTTGCGAAAGCCGGAGTGGCACCATGGAAAGCCTACATTCCTTTTTACAATACCTGGGTGATGCAGGGACTTGCACAGCGGCCCAAACATTGGGTATTCTGGCAGGCGATCCCGGTTGTTGGTTGGTTCATCACGCCGGGAATTTTTATTGAATTTGTAAAACTGTTTGGAAAATTCACAATAGGACAACATACACTGGCATCTTTGGTACCGTTCTTTTATTTTCCTTATATCGCTGTCAAAGAGGACCCAAAATTCATTGGACCAGATGCTGTAAAAAAACATAAGAAAAGCAGTTGGAGAGAATGGGTAGATGCAGCAATATTTGCTGTGGTTGCTGCAACTTTGATCCGCACTTTTGTTTTTGAAGCGTATACGATTCCTTCGGGTTCAATGGAAAAAACTTTACTGATCAATGATTTTTTATTTGTCAGCAAATTCAGTTATGGCCCACGCATTCCGAACACACCGCTATCAATACCTTTTATTCATAATTATATTCCGGGACTTGGATGGAAATCTTATTCTACTGCTCTGGAATTGCCATATATCCGTTGGTTTGCATCACCGGTGAAAAGAGGAGATGTGGTGGTATTTAATTTTCCCGCCGGAGATACCGTTATACATAAAGAAGGATTTGAATCTGCCAATCCGTATTATGATGTGAAACGACGGGCTGCTGCCGGATCAACAAATGACCAGATGATCCTGAATGATCCGGTCAACTTTCCGATCGTTGTGCACCCACCGGATAAGAGCGATAATTATATCAAAAGATGTATGGGCGTATCGGGAGATACATTGCAGATCATACATGGTGATGTATATATTGATGGAGTAAAGCAAACTATTCCTCCGAATTCAGAAAGAAATTACCAGGTGGAGTTAAAGGACAATCGCTCATTAGATCCCGATTACCTGAAAGACCTTGGCATCATGATTAACGAAACCGATAATACATCTGACCTGAATATGATGGGGAATTCCATGTATCTTATTAACATGACTGAAAAAGAAAAAAGCGCATTGGAAAAATCACCCATTGTTAAAAGTGTGCAGCCCTATTTTATCAATACACCCAATCCTACAGAATATTTTCCTTACGACACGATCCATAAATGGTCCGTGGATGAATACGGCCCGATTTGGATACCGAAGAAGGGAGCTACGATTGTGCTGAATGATTCTACATACCCGATCTATGAAAGAGCGATACGTGTGTATGAAAAAAACAGTTTGGAGAAAAAAGACGGTAAGTTTATTCTGAATGGAAAAGAAGCGACGAATTACACTTTTAAAATGAATTATTACTGGATGATGGGAGACAATCGCCAGGGTTCGCAAGATTCCAGGTTTTGGGGATTTGTTCCGGAAGACAGGATCGTTGGTGAAGCGTCCATCATATGGTTCAGTTGGAAGAATGGGCCAAGATGGAACCGTTTGTTCAAGGTCGTAAAATGATACTGATTTATTTTCCCATGCGGAACCTTTGTTTTAAGTCATGTTTTCATTATAACTATTGTTTATGAAGGAAAACAAATACGAGTTCAGTTACGATGTTTACAATGATATCAGTGAACTGAATGAAAAAGATGCATGGCTGTTGTCAGAAGCAAGGAATGTTACCAAAGATGCCTATGCTCCTTATTCTAATTTCCAGGTGGGTGCAGTTGCTATTCTTTCAAATGGTGAGGTAGTGGCCGGAACTAACCAGGAAAATGCATCTTACCCGGTTGGCATCTGCGCCGAAAGGGTGTTGTTAGGAACTGTAGCCACGATGCATCCGAATGTTCCGATTGAAACGATTGCGATCAGCTATTCCAGTGATAGCATGAAAAGCGATCACCCGATCTCACCCTGTGGTATGTGCCGCCAGGCATTGATGGAATATGAAACAAGACTGCACAAACCCATCCGTTTGATCTTAAGCGGCCAGGAAGGAAAAGTGTTTGTGATCAAAACAGCAAGTTTGTTGCTGCCCTTTGCATTTACAAATAAAGAATTGGGGTAAGAAAGTAAAAATTAAAAAAGTGAATAGTCAAAAGTCAAAATTCAAGATTAAAAAGAAAAAATTCATACTTTAAATGACCATTTTTAAATTTTGACTTTTCGATTTTTTAATTTAAAAAAGAGTCTGCACTCCATACGCCACTTTTGCTTCGTGTTCCAGTAACCATTTCTTTCGCCACAATCCTCCGCCATAACCAACCAATTCCCTGTTCGAGC
>DASZPW010000351.1:0-3846 GCA_035550155.1 Chitinophagaceae bacterium
TATTCAGCTGGAGCATTAATCCATAAGGATACGACGGATCAGCAAAATATTCAAAACAGCGAGGGTAAGAGCATTAATACAAAATTTGCTTATACAGAACCCCTTTCGAAAGTAGCATACCTTGAAGTGGATTATACAATAGGTTATTTTAATAACAGCAATGACCGGTTCACCGATACAAAAGGCGTTAACGGGAAATATGAGAACCTGGTAGATTCGCTCAGTAATTCATTTGTATTTAACCGGCTTGTCAATACACCGGGATTAAATTTTCGTGTAAATAAAAAGAAGATCAATTATGCATTCGGCGCTTCTGTCGGATTTAATCATTATATACAGAACAATGTCACTGACGGGAATAAATTTAATTACAACTATACCAATTTTTATCCCCAGGCTAATATTCAGTTCAAGCTCAAATCCAACCAGAACATACGCCTTTACTACAACGGTTCATCAAATGCTCCATCACTGGAGCAGTTACAACCAACTGTAGTAAATACTGATCCGCTGAATATTTATATCGGTAACCAGGATTTGAAACAATCTTTCCGGCATACCATCAGTACATCATATAATTTTTATAACGTCCTAAAACAAAGAGGGCTTTTCTCAAACATTTATATGAATCTTACACAAAATGCATTTGTTCAATCCAACACAGTAGATAATTTCGGTCGCAGAATCTATCAAACTGTTAATGCCAACGGTGTTTATAATATATCGCTGTTTAGCAATTATAATTTCAGCATAACCAAATCAAAAATCAATTTTGGTTTTGGGCCAAGTGCTTCCTTAAGCAGGAATATTGATTTTATCAACGGTACGAGGGATATTGCCAATACTAACAGCTATGGATTCAACATTAATTTAAATAAATATGTTGCGAATAAATTTAATTTTTATCTAACTCCTTCCTTTCGCTGGAATCATTCAAAAGCATCTGTCAATTCATCAGCGAATGCAGATTACTGGACCATTGAAGGATATGGAAATGTTTCATTAATGCTACCTCATAAATTCGAGATCAATTCGGATATTAGTGTAAATCTTCGACAAAAAGATCCGAGATTTTCACAAAATGCCAACTATACCACCTGGAATGCATCTATAATAAAACGGTTTTTTAAAACAAATGCATTTGAAGTAAAACTCGGCATTTATGATATCCTGGATCAAAACAGAGGCTACAACCGGAACTTCAACAGTTATAGCTTTACAGAATCCTATTATAATACTTTACGTCGCTTCTGGTTATTAACATTAACCTGGAATATTTCTAAGAATGGAAAACCTGCCAGCTTTTAATTAAAAAACATTATCATGAAAAAAATATTCCTTCTCACTGCAATTTGCTTTTACAATCTTGCCCAGGCACAACAATTCATCAGTAATGGATTAGTGGAATATGAAGTTCGTGTAGATAATTACAAATCACTTGGAGATGATACATGGTGGCAAATGTTTAGGGATAAAATCCCTAATTTTTCAGTTCAATGGTATGATCTTACATTCAGTAACAATAAAGCAGTTTACAAATTCAATAGACTGGATGAAAGAACCAAGATGCCTTCATTTCTAAATAATTCTTCTCAGGATAACATTTGGTTTAGTGATTATTCATCAGGCACTTTCACCGATCAAAAAGATATATTCGGGAACACCTATCTTCTGGAAGATACTTTGATGAATATGAAGTGGAAAATGGTGCCGAATGAAACAAGAGAGATCGCCGGTTTCAATTGCAGGAAAGCACAGACTATAATTTTCGATAGTGTATATGTTTTCGCTTTTTATACTGATGAGATCACGGTATCCGGCGGGCCAATGGGCATTCATGGTTTACCGGGAATGATCTTAGGCATTACGATCCCAAGAATGTACACTAGTTGGATCGCCGATAAAGTGGAGATCAATGGAGTGAATACGTCAGCTATTATAGCACCCGATGACGGGAAAAAGAAAAAAGCAACTGAATTATTGGAAACAGTAAAAAAGGCCACTTCTGACTGGGGCAGTTATGCCCAACAAATAATCTGGCAATTGTTCCTGTGACCTGTAAATGGATCTTCTTTATTTCATCAATTCAAAAACTAAACTTTCTTTCGGTTTTATTTCAAACCCATTCAATGGTTGCACTTCGTCCGTGATCACATTTTTCAGTTTTGTAAATCCATTTACCCTTTCTGAAAAGCGATCCCAATCCATTTTCATTGAACTGGTTCCTGTATTGCTGATCACCATAATAGTTTGTTTGGGATCGTACCGGAAATAAACATATACTCCATTCGCAGGAACATATTGCATCAGGCCGCCGCCGGTAATGGCTGAAGAAGTTTGTCTGAAATGCGCCAGTTTACTTACATAATCAAAGGCTTCATTCTCTTTTTCTGTTCTTCCGGATGCAATAAATTTATTTACAGAATCGCCGGGCCAGCCTCCCGGAAAATCTTCACGCACTGCCGCATCGCTTGGATTTTTAAAATTCTTCATTAAAATTTCTGTGCCATAATATAGCTCCGGGAACCCACGGAGTGTCAGAAGCCAGTTAATTCCCATTTTGTATTTGTCAAAATCCTCTCCTATCACTGAATAAAAACGATCGAGATCATGGTTATCGAGGAAAATGCAATTCCGGTTGGGATCTTTAAAAATGAAATCCTGCGCCAGGCGACTATAAACTTTGCTTACGCCATTATCCCAGCCAAAAGGTTGAACAAGCCCGTCAAGCATTGATACTGTCAAGGAATAATCGGTAACGCCCTGCAAATTGTGTTTAAAAGGAACATTGAAATTATTTTGGCCAAAATAGGCGTTATCCGCTACTGTACTTACCAGCACCTCGCCGAAAACTGTGAGAGAAGGAAATTCTTTTTGTAATGCATTATTTATTTTATTCAGAAATAATGAATCGCTGTAAAAATAAGTGTCCACTCTCCAGCCATCAATCCCAAATTCTTCCGTAGCCCAGATGGCATATTGGATCAGAAAATTTGCAACATAAGGATTGCGCTGATTCAGATCCGGCATGAAAGGCGTGAACCAGCCATTCACTGAACGTTCTTTATCATATTGCGATGCATAAGGATCCAGCAGCGGCATATCCCGGTAAGAACTATTGGTGTATTTTGGCCATTGATTCACCCAATCTTTCATCGGCATATCCCGGATGAACCAATGATCAATGCCAACATGATTATAGACCGCATCCTGGATCACTTTTAATCCTTTGGCATGCGAAGCATCCACCATTTTTTTATACATCGCATTACCACCAAATCTCTTGTCCACATTATATTGATCGGTGATCGCATAGCCATGATAGGTGCTGCGGGAAGTTCCGCCTTCCTGAGTGCGTGCCATATCATTTTCATTCACCGGGGTCATCCAGATCGTAGTAATGCCGAGGTCTTTTAAATAATCTAAGTGATCAATCACTCCCTGGAGATCACCGCCATGACGGTCAAATGGATTTTTGCGGTCATGACCTGTATCTCTCATGTCTGCAAAAAAATCGTTGCTGGTATCGCCATTGGAAAAACGATCAGGCATCAATAAATAAATCAGATCTTTTGAAGTCACGCCCTGCACTCTTGATCTTCCGTCTTCTTTACTTTTTGACTTCAACTCATAATTTATCCAAAGCGGTTGATCATTGATCCGGTTGAATTTTATTTTGACTATTCCCGGCTTCGCAGTAGCAGCAATATTCAGATCTAAGAAAAGATAATTGGGACTTTCTACACGGTTTACTTTTAATAGCTGCACACCCGGATAGTGAAGTTCTACATTTTGCACGGATGTTTTCAGATCGGGGCTGTGCACCAACAATTGCACATGATTCCA
>DASZPW010000352.1:0-6753 GCA_035550155.1 Chitinophagaceae bacterium
CCTGTAAATACGATTATTTTTTGCGGCAGGTGATAAAGCAATGCCGGGCAACTGTTTGAATTTTTCCAGGCTTCCCTGCAGATCATAACCAAAATCAGTTGCTAATATCACATCGGGTTGCGCCATTGCTATAACTTCAGGGCTTAAGTCTCTCCATTTTTGAGAAGTGTCTGCAGCATTTTCAGCACCCGCCCATTCCAGCATTTGCTCAGGGATTCCTTTCCGGCTCAATACAAAATATTTATTGGCGGCTTGCCCAAAATGAACAATGAGTACTCTTGGTTTGTCTTTATAAGATTTTCTTGCAGAGTCTAACTTAGCCATGTCTGCATCCAATTTATCACAGAGGTCTTTTCCTTTTTGTTCATTATGAAATTCCTTAGCGATCTGCATGATCAGTAGTTTAGTGGAATCAATTGTTGATCCGCCATCAAATTGCCTCATTGGTATCCCAACTTTTTTTACCTGGTCAATCACCTGTTGCGGAGCAATATTTCCATCATGCCAAACAACAGTTGGATTCAGTGAAATAATTCCTTCGCCACTTAATGCACGATGATACCCAACGGTTGTTTTATTTTTTGTTTCCGGCGGGTAAGTGCTGGAAATATCAATTCCCACCAGCGCCGTATCGCCGCCCACAGCATAAATGATCTCATTTAGTTGCTTGGATACGCAAACGATCCGCAACGTGCCTGCAGTCTCATTTTGTTTTTTTCCAAAACGGCCACAAGAAAAAATTATAATTCCTACTAGAGACAATACCAGTATTTTTTTCATATCCGCATTTTAGAACAAAGAGATGGCCATATTGACCATCTCTTTGTGTTGTATCAAAAATTATATTTCAAATTCAATCCACCAAAATAATTGGCTTTGGGCGGACCTGCCAGGTACGCATCCGGAATTTGATTTACAAAAACCATCATCGGGTATTTTGTAGCAGTAATATTGTTTATTCCGAAAGAAAGATCAATATCAAAATGCTTCGACAGGCTGCTCTTATAGCCCAGCTTTGCATTCAACAAGCTATAGCTTGATGTATTGTTCAATCCGTCCGAAGTGATCGGAAACCCATCTTTATAATAATAAGTCATATTTGCATACAATCCACAATGTGCTGCAACATCAACGCCTAAGTTTCCTGTGAATTTCGGAACACCGGCCACTGCTTTTCCATCATAATGCACAACCGAATCAATTTGAATTTTTCCTTTATAATGAAATGCATAATTCTTGTATTTAAAACTGGAATACGTGAAATTGGCAAATGGTCGAACCGATTCAATAAAGCCTGTTGCCGATTGATAAGCAGTAATTTTTACCAATGCTTCAATGCCTTTATCATCTTGTTTGCCTGCATTCACAACGTACGAATATAAAGTTGTGGTACCTGAATTGTTAAGTACATTAATGTTTGACATTTTGTTTGAGAATATCGCATCAAAAAATGCAACCTGGTAATTCAACCTGTTGTTCCAGATTTTACCTTTTGTGCCAAACTCAATCTGATTACCGATTTCAGGCTTCAAATCTTTATCAATAATTCCGGTGCCGGATGCTGCACTGGCAACATAAGGAATATAGAAATAAGAACTGGTTGGCGCCTTATATCCTTTGCTGTATGAAAAATAAACAGAGTAATTTTTAGAAAAAACTTTGTTGATAGCAAAATGAGGAGACACCATATTCTTATAACTCGTTTCAAATTCCGATGGCACATTAGGAGTAAAAAAATTCCTGTCCTGCAAATCAATATTCATTGTGCTGTAACCTACACCGGCAGTAATAGATAGATCATGCGGCATAGCCAATGTCCATTCTGTAAATAATGATTTGGTGCTGGAAATACTGTATTTGTTGGATGTCTGACTGCTGATGATAAAATAAGGATCGCCAATATTCCAAACATGAGATGGACCTTGTGGATCCGACATTCTATAACCAATAGTTTGAGCCGATTGTCTTTGTGCTTCGATGCCTGTTATTCCGCTGAGATTAAACTCTTGTTTCAAAGAAAAATTAGTATTCACAACAGAACGTAAACCGTAATTGATCGGATCTTTATCTGTCCATCCCGCTGCTGAACTTGAGTTGTTGCTGACACCTGTTCCGAATACAGTGGTAGTATTTGAAATGCCTTTGGTGAAATTATAGGTATTCGTAACACCTGTCCGGAAACTGGTAATTTCTGAATGACCGTTTTGCTTGATATAATCGATGTTTCCTGAAAAATCACCGGCATTGTATTGCGCCATGGTCAGTTCACCACTCCTTTGATCAAAGCTTTTGCTATATCCAAAATAAACAGAAAGCGATTCTTTATCGTTGGGATTAAATTCTCCTGCCACATTCACAAAATCTTTTTTAGAAGCATTGTGAATAGTGTAGCCATCTGTTTGCTGGTGACCATAATTCACTAACAAGGATGTGCGGTCGCCGCCCATTTGAAATCGTGTAGTGTATCGCTGCAAGCCATAACTTCCCAATAATACATCCTGGTCAATGGAAGTTTTTCCTTTTTCCGGTTTAATCGTATGCAGATTTACAACACCCGCAGCAGCTAATCCATACAAAGTTCCTGCTGGTCCTTTCGTGACTTCCACATCACCCACAGAACCAAAATCAATATCATCCATCAATGTGATCCCTTCAGCATCAGTAATGGGAATGCCATTCAAATACACTTTATATCCCTGCCCGTCAAAATTGCTATTGATCCGGCCGGTGCCGCCGCTTCCATTTCCGTATCCGCGGATATTGAACTGTTGCCCGGAAGAAACAGCACGTCGTTGCATGATCACACCTGGTACATTGCCATTTATAGCATCATCCATAAATAATCCCAGGCTGCGTTTCAATTCCGGTGTTGATAGTTTAGTGATCGAAGAAGGTTGATATAAAATTGATTTGTTTTGATTGGAAGTAGCAGTGATCTCTACTTCATCTAATATATGGTTGGACGAAATAAGGTTAATGTTTAATTCTTCGCCACAATTTCTTATGATATGGCTGTATGTTTCGTATCCTACAAAAGAAACTGTAAGTGTCGCTCCCTGGGTACAGGCCACGCTGAATTGCCCGTTGTTATCAGTAGTGGCCACATTTTTACCGGCAATTGCGATGGTGGCTCCTGAAAGCGGATTATTGCCGGAAGCATCGGTAACTCTCCCTTTGATCATTTGCTGGGCAAATGACCCGGCTGATACTCCCAATGAAAAAAATAAAAATATAATGATACGTTTCATAAACTATTTAATGTTATTGATAAATGAAATAAAGAAATAGTGCAGCAAATTGCTGCAGTAGCACAATGAAATAAATTGAAGATTATACCTGCTGTGGAGGCGGCGTCAATACATCCTGGTGTGCCGGAAAAGTATAAGAATTATTATGAAGGGAAAAATGAGGCTTTGAAGAAAGATCACCAATCACTGGTGTATCAACTGAAATAAACGAAGTTTGGATCAATTTCAGGAGTAGTGCGGATTTAGTTTTGGATGAAGGATCACCCTGGTTTTCTTTATTGATCTTATCCTGCAATTTTACCAAGCTGCCTTCTTTTTTATCATTGATGCATCGGACAACGAGCTGATTATTTTCAGTTTTCTTTTCAACGAGGTCGAATAGTTCGCCATGATACCAAAATTCATGACTGTTTTCCCATTTCAGATCAGACAAAGAAACTATATCATGTAAAGAAAAACGGAATTCAGTAACATTCTCCGGATCAGGATTTGCCATTAAATACTCTCTCATTGCCTGTTTCAATTCCTGCTTGCGGAAAAGATATAAGAAATGATAACCTGAAATATTCAGGAACAAACAGAGGAGCAGTATGGCTGCAACAGGTTTCTTCACAAATAAGATAGACTGCTAAAATAAGGATAAATATTGCTTTGGCATCAATTGCTTTTTTCATTCATTGATGCCGGCGAATCAGTGGTGCCAGTCTTGCTTTTGACTTGTTGAAAATATTTTTTCCTTTATCAATTCCTTTGCGAAGCTTTTTTTGTTCTTCGGGAGGCAGATGAATAGTGTCCTGGCATTCTTTACTGCAACACCCTTCATATCTCTCACGACATTCATCACATTGAATAAATAAAAGATGACATCCTTCATTGGCACAATTCACATGCGTATCGGCAGGTTTACCGCAGAGATGGCAAGTAGCGATAATATCTTTGGTTACCCGCTCTCCCAGCCTTTCGTCAAAAACAAAATTTTTACCGATGAAATTGCTTTCCAAACCCTGTTCTTTGATCTCTCTTACATAATTAATGATGCCGCCTTCGAGATGAAATACGTTTTTGAAACCATTGTGCAACATCCAGGCGCTGGCTTTTTCGCAACGAATGCCACCTGTGCAATACATAATGATATTCGCATCTTTTTTAGCCTTCATCATCTCAACAGCCATTGGCAATTGCTGCCGGAAAGTATCTGATGGTATCTCAATTGCATTTTTAAAATGACCCACTTCATACTCATAATGATTCCGCATATCGATGATCACGGTGTCGGGATCATGTGCTAGCCTGTTTAACTCCTGAGCATTTACATATCTTCCTTTTTTATACATGTCAAAAGAAGGATCAACAATTCCGTCTGCAACGATCTTGTTACGAACTTTCACTTTCAACACCCAGAATGATTTTCCGTCATCATCCACTGCCACATTCAACCGTAATCCATTTAAAGGTTCTATGGAATACAAATAATTTCTAAATGCCTCAAAATTGGATGACGGAACACTGACCTGTGCATTGATACCTTCCTGCGCCACATAGATGCGACCAAATACATTCAATTCAACTAATGACCGGTACAAATCATCACGGAATTTTTTAGGGTCATCTATTTTGAAATAACGATAAAAGGAAATGGTGGTGCGGGGTTCTTTTTCTTCGAACAGACGTTGCTTGAGCTCCTTATTGGAGATACGATTGTGTAATACTGCCATTTTTTGAAATTTGAATCCCGATACATCGGGATAATCTTTAAATGATTGGTCAGTTGCAGGCTGAACCAAATTTCAATGCAAAGATAACCTACTGGAATAACAACTAAAAATCAGGGCCAGTCATCAAAGGCTTTGTTGAACAATGGCAGGTTTAGTCCAATCCGGAAATGGGTGCTCGTCTTTAGCCCATGAAATGCGCCCCGAACTACATCCACCCGAAATCGTTTCAGGATATTTTCAAATCCCAAAAAATATTCCAGGTAATTGAAGTTGCTGTTTACATAAAATGTATTGGCGCCTGCTACCAGGTACCAGTTCAATCTTCTGAAGCCGGGGATCTTGTTGGTTAAAAAACCATTGAAGTGATGTTCGACATGCGCCAGCGCATACAGTTTTGCTTTATTACTATATTGGTAGATCGGTAATAACTGGAAACTATTTAAATATTGCGTTGCAAAAAGTGATGTATTACCATTGAAATGCTGGTAATCCGGCACCTGCACTTTACTGGAATCCAGGAATCCACCCAATGCAATACGATAACTGAACCTTCCCCGTAATTTGAAATTCCAGTCATCGCTGATGCTCAATTTCCATTTGCTGAATTTTTCATCGCTTCCGAAAATTTTATCAATGCCCTGAATGTATTGTAACGTAAACACAGGCCACTTAGAACCGATATTGATCTTCTGATCCGGTAACTCAACGTACCGACAACCCGGCTGCCAGCTGATACTACCCAATACCATGAAAACCTGGTGACGCATGATATTCTGACTTACGAGATCATATGGATAGTTGGGTGTGTATTGTTTATTCTTATGATCTACTATCACAAAATTGGTTGTGTTTTCTAACGGCATCCGATCCTGGTATTGAAATGCCGCTGTCCATGTGAGCCCATACCCAATACCTCTTACATAACTACCCCGCAAATACCAGGCTTCATAAATTTTCAATCTATTATTTTCCCCGATCAAAGTGGAAATGGTGCTGGTGCGTGGGCCGATGGGGCTTTGATTATTAAATTGAAAAATTCTTTTACCGCCTGATAACAACAATGAAGAATAATATCTTGTTCCAAACTTATATCGTGCTGTCAGATGTGCATTGAAGTGATGGTTGGAAAAACCGTAACGAAGATTCGGCTCCAAACTGATCATTCTTGGATTGATGATCTTGTTCTCAAGCCGCTTGGTCCATGTGGCACCTGTATTGATCACTAAACCTTCAACTGTATTAAAAGTAACCTGTTCTGTCAATGGTCTTATAGTAAATGTCACCCGTTTGCTTTCTTCTGAAAATGTCTGGCCAAAAACCATTGCTTTCATCATTGTAACACGATTACGGACTCTTTCAACCGAGTCTATATAATGCGGATCTTTTCTTACTAACTCCAAACTGTCCTTGATCCGGTAATCATGGATCTCCTCGGCTTTTAAAGGGATCGGCCGGGTTGTTTCCCAATAATCCGTTGGCTTTTTATTAGATCCATCTTCATACTTTAATACTGTATTATTAAAAATATTTTTTCCAAAGGAAGGTTCCGCATTGAATTTAGAATAAATATTTATGAAACTCCCGCTTGTTTTTATTCCAAAAAGTTTTGCTGAAGGGTAAAGTACCTGGCTGCCAATGAACCAAACGCTATCATCGTAAGGTTTATATAACTGCTCGATCTTCAGCGTATCGAGCAATTCCATCTGTGATTCTTTGGTTAAAAATAATTGCACTGAATGAATGCACCATTCGTTTTCAACTATGTTGATAAACCCTCCGGCAAATACCGG
>DASZPW010000353.1:0-5240 GCA_035550155.1 Chitinophagaceae bacterium
ATAAAAATAGCCAGCAAGAGTGGAACCGGAAAACAACTGGATAAAATGCTTGCAGAGACGGGCAAAACTGAGCTGCGAATAAATGAGATGATACAAAAAATATCCTCACTTGTATCTCCCCCCGCAGTTCCCTTTTATGCAAAACCATTGAAAGATGCATTTGAAGAGATCGATGAAAACTTTGAGGATGCGCTGTCAACCACCATAGAAATTCCGAATACATTAAATGGTACTTCAAATCCTGGATCTGCAGTACGGGGCCCTTTGAATTTTCAGGAAGACGATTCAGATGAAGAAACAGAAAAAGCAATTGCAGACATATTGGCTTATATGCAACAGCACAAAGATGATCCGATTGGGAATTTACCGGTTCCGCCGGCAAAAGACCTGAGATATTGCAGCCGTTGTGACAAGAATGTTGATGACATGTATCGAAATGCCTGCAGAGAATTTGAAAAAGAATTTTATGGTGAAGAAAAAGATATTGCATTGGAAATTCTAAGGCTTGAAAGGAAAACTCAGTTGGAAGCAGAAAAAATCCCGGCTGCTGCAGGCAGTGAAGAATATGCGGAATCCGTAAGAGAACGGTTGGATAATGCCCGGAATTTTTTAATGGTCAGAACATTAAGAAAAGCAAACAAATTAATTGAACTCTACAAAAATGATCCGTTTCGTTGCCAGGAAGTTTGTCTTGTAGCATTGTCATTGGAAAGGCAGCGAGAACTTTTAGGTGATGGTGTTTCTGAGACAATTACTTATCCGGATGGTTTTAAAATACAAGTGGACAAGTCCGATAAAGAAGCGATCAATATGGATGCTATAAATGGAATGATCGGCACTCTTTTCAAGATGATCGAAAAAGCGATGATTGAATACGATTATTCGCTGGCATTGAATCCTGTTCTCATTTTAGGCGTCGAAAGGCAAAGAGAGTTACTCGGTACGGGTGAGAGCAATTATTCGGAAGATATCGTTTCAAAATACGTGAAGTTTAACAGGTTCAAATTAAGCATTCATATTTCGGGTAAATTATCTGGCAGCGGCTTTTACCAAACAGCTGAATTGAAAGGTGATAATTATTTCGGCGCATTGCCTGACCCGAATGATACAATTAGCTGCGGCTTGAAATGGGTATTATTAGGTCCCGACCCGGCAGAAAAAGTCATGAAGTTTGATCTTGTTGATGCAAAGATGCTGGGCAACGGAGGTGAACTTATCTACGCTGGCACAAAAAGTTGGAAAAGCAATCAGCCGAAAATTAAAATTAATTTTTGTGGTAATGGTAATGATACGATTGAAGTTTTCAGCTTTCAACCATATATTGGAAAAGAAACCTGGATCGTTCCAAAATACGGTTCAATGGATATGCTCGTAATGAGCAATGTGCTGCTCGGGTGTTTTATGGATGTAAACCGTGCCCGGCAGGATGCAAATTCTGTGAATGCAGAAAAAATGAAGCAACAAATGATGGAAGCGTATCAAAAATTTCAGAAAAATTATTCTGCATCGTCAGCGCCTTCCGCATCGCAGATCAGCAGCATGATGAACATGGCCAAAGCCGTGAGCGATGGAAGTAAAGTGAGTGAGATCGCACAAAACAATTCGATAGGAAGCTATTTGATAAAACCTGTCATTCAAAACAAAAATAAAATTGTTTTTAAGGAACGATTGAACGGCAAAGAACTGTTTCCTCAAAATACATCAACCGAATATGCCTGGTTGGATATAAGTTTTGAAGAAGATCCCAAAAAATAAAAATCCGGAATAGCGATTCAGCCATCAATTATTTCAAACCACCAGGATGCGAACCACATCAATCATATTATTTCTAATTGCCTGTACTGCCCATTTATCGGCCGGCGGTTTTTCCGAAAGAAAAATTTCCGATAGTAAAAGTTATGAAGGTCCCAAAACAGCCATTCCGCCTGCAAATGAGGATGACGAATTATTGTTCAACAACGAGCTTTTAAAAAAGATCATGCAGGAACGAAAGGCAGCATCATTCATTTTAGGTAAGTCAGCTAAAGATCAAAATATAGAAGCCTGGTTTTTCCCGGGCACCAGCGACAAAAAGGCTTTAGTGATCGGTGGTGTTCATGGCTCTGAGCTTTCTTCAATAGAAGTGGCACAAGTACTAATTCAAAATTTATTTCAGAAAGAAAAAATGTTTTACAATGTTATCATCATTCCTTCTTTATTTCCTGATAATGCGCAATCGGCAAAGGAAAAAAATACTAAAATAGGAAGCACGGCCAACATTGGCCGGTATAGCTTTCCCTCGGCAGCCGATCCCAACCGCCAGATGCCAACGCCTGGTGAACCGTTTTATGAAGGATCGGGAACGGATCATTTGGGAAGAGCAATAGAAAAAGAAAATAAATTGTTGCTTCAACTGATCGCAATCTACAAACCTGAACGAATCGCCAGTATACATGCGATCAGGGACATGACGCATGCTGGAATATTTGCCGACCCGAGAACAGACAGCGATGGCTGCGCATTGGGTTTTGAATCGGACAGTCTGCTCGCTATCGAAATGTCAGGTTTGATAAGGAATAATAACGGTTACGTACCCGGTAATTCATTGGACAAACATCCTACCGCACTGTATTATTTAGATCCGGAGCCTGCAGCGAAAGGCGAATTTCAGAAAAGAAATTTTTCAGGATCATCATTGCCCGCCAATCGTGGAAGCGGAATTTCATTGGGAACATGGGCCAGCACCGCCATTACATCAGCCACTGATCCATCATATAATCGTGATGCAATACGGATTCTCACAATAGAATTTCCCGGGTATAAACGTTCCTTAGATTATAAAAGTTCCAAACTGAGAAAATATTTCCGGTTGCAGACAGAGTTATATGCGGCCGCAATTGAAAAGATCTTCCTGGAAGAATTTTATACTGAAGAAAATGAAAACTCATTGGAACCAAACGTTGTTTCACTCCAATAACAATTCATCCCTGATTTATCTCAACTCGAACATTTCCCAATTGTCACCCGTAGTACGCCGGGTTAATTTGCAGCACTTTTAAAATATACGTCATGAAAAAACTTAAAAAGATCCTTAAATGGACAGGAATTATTTTACTGGTGCTGATCGCAGGGTTGACAGTAACAGTAATGGCGAGGCAAAACCTGAAATATAGTGCACCGTATCCCAATATAAAATCAACGACGGATTCAATCGTTATTGCAAGAGGCAGGCATCTTGTATTCAGTGCCGCTCATTGTATGGATTGCCACTATATCGGGAATGCCGATTCGCTGCTGGCATTGGGGCAGGACCCGCCACTGTCCGGCGGATATTTATTTAACATGCCTATTGCGAAAATTTATACAAAAAATATTACGCCTGATTCCGCAACAGGTATTGGCCGATTCAGTGATCCTGAAATTGCCCGTGCTCTTCGTTATGGCGTTCATCCTGAGGGAACTGCCATTTTCGATTTTATGCCCTTTCATAACATGAGCGATGACGATCTTACTGCTGTCATTTCATTCTTGCGTTCGCAAAAACCGGTAGTAAACAAAATACCAGATAACACGTATACAGTAATGGGTAGGGTAGTGAAAGCGTTTTTGATAAAGCCGGTAGGGCCTTCAGGTGATGTTCCGGAATCAGTAACTCCGGATACTACTGCCAATTATGGAAAATACCTTGCTATGAGTGTGGCTAATTGCAGCGGCTGTCATACCAAAAGAGATCTGATGACCGGCGCTTTTACCGGTGAATATTTTGCCGGTGGAATGGAGATTGATGGATTTATTACTCCAAACTTAACGCCAGATCCCGACGGAAGAATTTATAACTGGAGTAAAAAGAATTTTATTGACCGTTTCCGGATGGGAAAGTTGATCCCAAAGAGTCCCATGCCCTGGAATTCTTTTAAAAGAATGAATGATGATGAATTGACCGCAATTTATAATTACTTGAAATCGCTGAAGCCTGTCAAGACTGAAGTCAAACAGTAAATGCATGAAGTAGTATCAAATCGTTTTAGTTTTTCAAGAAAAATAATGGCTTACGCAAACAAAGAAATAAGGAATGCAATAGCAAAGATGTCATTAAAATTTTTGCAAACCTCAGCAGGTACGGATGGCGGTCTGCTCGAGATTCAGGCAACCTATGATGCGAATTTGACAATGCCTGTAGAACATTTTCATCCGATGCAGGATGAGTATTTTACAATTATTTCAGGAGAATTAACTGTGAAGATGAACGGTCGAGTGAGAATTTTAAAAGCAGGAGATCATTTGCAAATTCCCCGAAATACCTTGCATAGTATGTGGAATAATTCAAACGACATTGCTATTGTAAACTGGCAGGTAAAGCCGGCATTGAATACAGAACATTTTCTTGAAGATGCTGCTGGGTTTGCAGGAATAAATGAAATCAATAAGAAAAACAAGTTCTCATTGTTACAGTCTCTTTGGCTGGTTTCGAGATATGACAATGAATTCAGGGTAGCCAAGCCTCGGTTCATTCAGAGAATTCTTTTTATTTTATTGCTGCCATTTGCATACTGGAAAGGTTATGGCAGTGTCACCAAAAAATTTATTGGTTAAATGCGTATAAAAAAACTGGTGCTGCAAACAGCTTACCTGCAAACACTCAAAGAATTTTATTCTTCTATACTTGAATTGCCAACGAAGTTCACCGAAGATGGGTTGGAGATACAGGTAGGCAGCTCCTGCCTGATCTTTAGAGATTCTGGTGAAACTGAACCATTTTATCATTTTGCTTTTTCGATTCCTGCCAATAAAATTGAAGAAGCCAAAAATTGGCTGAAGTCCAGAGTAAAATTGTTTTGGATAAATGAAAGCCAGAGTGAAATCGCAGATTTTGTAAGCTGGAATGCTCGATCATTTTATTTTTCAGATCCGGCAGGAAATATTCTTGAGTTCATCGCAAGGTTTGATCTGAAAAATGAAACAGCTGAAAGCTTTTCTTCCCGGCAAATAATATCAGTGAACGAAATAGGGCTTGTGTTCAAAGAAAAGGATCTTGACGAAAGAACAAATGAGTTGTTGCACAACTTTCAACTTCAATATTTTTCGAATCAACCACCGTTGCCTCAGTTTCGTGCATTGGGCGATGATGAAGGATTATTTATTGTAGTACCGGAGCATCGAAATTGGTATCCTACCGCAACAGCATCAGTCATGGCTCCGCTGACGGTAGAATTCGAATCAGGCTCAAATTCTTTTACATTAAGTATATGATGATTTAAATT
>DASZPW010000354.1:0-4540 GCA_035550155.1 Chitinophagaceae bacterium
GTACCTGGTTGGTTTTACCATCAATATTTTGTCACTTCTTGCAATTGTGTTAGCAACAGGACTTGTCGTAGATGATGGAATAGTTGTCACAGAAAATATTTATAAAAAGCTGGAAGGAGGAATGAATAAGTGGCAGGCAGCTAAAGAAGGCTCTAAAGAAATTTACTTTGCCGTCTTAGCTACTTCCATGACGTTGGCAGTGGTTTTTATCCCGATCATCTTTCTACAGGGATTTGTCGGAAGATTATTCCGTGAATTCGGTATAGTAGTGGCCGGCGCCGTTCTTATTTCTGCTTTTGTTTCTCTCACACTGACACCGGTATTAAATGTAAAGCTCACAAGAGATGTACATAAGCATTCATGGTTTTACAGGAAAACAGAACCTTTTTTCCGCTGGATGGAAAATGGTTACCGCAATTCATTGGCAAAATTCATGAAGGTGAGATGGATTGCATTCGCTATTGTTATCGCCTGTCTGGGAATTATTTTCTTCATTGGCAGCAATCTTCAATCGGAACTTGCTCCAATGGAAGACCGTAGCCAGTTTCGTCTTCAACTGACAGCGCCTGAAGGAGCTTCATTTGAATACACAGATGCTTTCGTTGACAAGGTCACTAAACTGGTTCTTGATTCGGTACCTGAAAAACAAACAGTACTTTCACTTACGGCACCAGGATTTGGTGGCGGTTCTTCCAACACCGGGTTTGTCAGAGTAACGTTGAAAGATCCGAAGGACAGAGAACGGTCACAAAAAGAAATAGTGGAAATGATAAACCGTAATCTTTCCAAATTTACGGATGGAAGAGTTTATGCCACGGAAGATCAAACCATACAGCAAAACCGGCACGGCGGACAACCCATTCAATTCGTTATTCAAAACAATAACTTTGATAAACTCGCTAAAATTGTACCGGAGTTTCTTGATGAAGTTAACAGGAGTTCTGTGGTACAAAACGGCGATGTAGACCTGAAATTCAATAAACCGGAATTACGCATCAGCATTGACCGGCTGAAAGCAAGCCAGCTTGGTGTAAGTATCGACGATATTTCTCAAACACTTAATTTATCATTAAGTAATCGCAGGCTTGGTTATTTTATTAAAAATGGAAAACAATATGATGTGCTGGGCCAGGTAGCACGGGCAGATCGTGATGATCCGACAGACCTGAAAGATATTTATGTCCGGAATAGTGCCGGCAATATGATCAGCCTTGATAACCTCGTAACTTTTACAGAAGCTACTACTCCTTCAAATATTTATCATTTTAACCGGTTTAAATCTGTTACGATATCTGCGGGATTGCAAAAGGGAAAAACAATCGGCGATGGCATTGTTGAAATGAGACGTATTGCCAAAAAATTATTGGACGACACATTTGTCACTTCCCTTTCCGGCTCTTCAAGAGATTATGAAGAAAGCTCCAGCAATACCAGTTTTGCCTTTTTGCTGGCTCTTGGATTGATATTCCTCATCCTGGCTGCACAATTTGAAAGTTTTATTGACCCATTCATCATCATGTTCACTGTTCCTCTCGCAATAGCAGGAGCCGTATTATCACTTTGGATATTCGGACAAACGCTAAATATATTTTCAGAAATAGGAATGATCATGCTGATCGGCCTGGTAACGAAGAACGGTATCCTGATCGTAGAATTTGCCAATCAAAACAGGTTAAAGAAGGGAATGAAAAAGTCAGAAGCTGTAATTTATGCTGCAGCTATGCGTTTGCGTCCTATCTTAATGACAAGCCTTGCCATGTCATTAGGCGCATTACCGATCGCATTATCGTTAGGTGACGCCGCCAGCAGCAGGATCCCGCTCGGAATTGTGATTGTCGGAGGAATTTTATTTTCATTAGTTCTCACATTATTTGTAATACCAGCCATGTATTCATTCCTTTCTACCAAAAAGAGAAAGAGTGAAATAGAGCTGATGGACAAACTGGCTCACCAGGATCATCCGGATCATCAAGGTCATCAGGGCCGCCAGTATTCATAATAATATTTGCAATGAGAAAATATAATATCATATCCCTGGCTTTGTTATTTGTGGCGGCCAGTTGTCACGCACAGCACATGCTCACTATCGAAGAAGCCGTGGCAACGGCTCTGCAAAACAATTATGATATCCAGCTATCGAAAAATGATTCATTAGTTGCTGCATTGAATTACTCGTACCGGAACGCAGCATTTCTTCCAAGACTCAACGGCAATCTTGGAACATCATGGAATAATAACAGTACTAAGCAAGTACTCTTTGATGGTACTAAAAGGGCAAGTAATGGTTTGAAGTCAAACAATATTGCTGCAAGTCTTGCTTTAAACTGGACATTATTTGATGGCCTGAAAATGTTTGCTACCCGTGAGAAAGCTGAAGAATATTTAAAACTCGGAGAACTTGGTATTAAAACACAAATAGTAACTACTGTAGCAACTGTGATCACTACCTATTATAATATTGTACGACAGAAGCAACAGCTGAAAGCGATCCAGGAACAAATGGCCGTTAATGAAGAACAGGTGAAACTGGCCCAATACAAACTGGATATCGGATCGGGTGCAAAGCCGGATGTATTACAAAGCAAAGTGGACCTGAATGCTCAGAAAGCAGCGCAACTCGAACAACAATTATTGATCAGTCAATTGAAAGAGCAGTTGAACCAGGTCATGAACACAACTCCCGGAACAGAGTACGAAGTGAGTGATACGATCCCGTTGAGAAAAGATATCAATCTCGGAGAAATTCAAACAGGAATTGAAAACAGCAATCCTCTTTTACTGACCCTAAAAAAAAATATCGATATCGCCAACCTTACATTAAAAGAGACGAAAGCCCTGAATTATCCGACAGTTTCATTTAATTCAGCTTATAATTTTAGCCGGACAAAAAACCAGGTCGTTATCAACTCCTTCTCAACCTTGTTCAACAGAACTAAAGGATTTAATTACGGTATAACAGCTACCATTCCTATCCTCAACAACTTTACCACAAAACGTCTCGTTCAACAGGCACAATTGGATATTCAATATCAAAATTTGATCTATGAGAATCAAAAATCACAGATCAGCCTCAGTGTCATTAATGCCTTTAAAGATTATGAACAGCAAAAAAAACAATTGGACCTGGAAGAGTCGAACATCTTATTGGCCAAAGAAAATGTGGATATAGTATTTCAAACCTACAAACTAGGGGCCGCCACACTTATTCAACTCCGTGAAGCTCAAAGAAGCCTGGCAGATGCTTACGACCGCCTCATTGCTGCCCGCTACAATACCAAGCTAGCAGAAACAGAATTATTAAGTTTGAAAGGAGATCTCGTAAAATAATTTTTTTACTGTTTCTTTGCTGCATGAATCCATTGATCGGCATCATCATGGGCAGCGACAGCGACCTGAATGTAATGCAGGCCGCTGCAGATATTTTAAAACAATTTGATATAGCTCATGAGGTCACTGTAGTATCCGCTCATCGTACTCCGCATCGTATGATCGAATATGCACAAAAAGCAAAAGAAAGAGGATTAAAAGTGATCATTGCAGGTGCAGGCGGCGCTGCACATTTGCCCGGAATGGTAGCATCCGTGACTACATTACCTGTCATTGGTGTTCCAATAAAATCTTCAAATTCTATTGACGGCTGGGATTCGGTGCTTTCTATTTTACAAATGCCGAATGGAGTGCCGGTTGCGACCGTTGCATTGAATGCTGCAAAGAATGCCGGGATACTTGCTGCGGAAATTCTTGGTACTTATGATGAAACTATTTCAAAAAAAGTGGCAGCGTATAAAAATTCGCTGGTGACTGATGTAAATGAAAAAATAGAAAAGCTGAAAAAAGAAGGTTGGGAGAATAAGTTTGATTAGAGAGAACCGGGATTTATGGGATTGGGATTGATTTATTAGGAAAAAGGAAAGCTTTCACTTTTTTATGATATAGCAAATCATCTTTCAGACAAGATCACAAACTCTTGTTCCAAACCAAGAGAAGATTCATGCAACCTATTAAAAAAATCCTTTCCCCATTTTGCGTAATAAGGCAAGAAGTTATCGTAACGTTCCTGCAAGCCATCAGAAGGAAATAATTTTTCTTTTATCGTATGTACCTGTCGTTGCTGATCAGAAAATTTTCTTTTTTCTGCCCGTAGCATTTTCTTTTCCAATTCCTGTAAGCGATGCAGAGATTGAGTCTTCAAGGCATCCACATGCCGCGACAATGTACTGTCAATGGCAGCAGCATGTTTTTTTATTGAGTCGTACAATTGTTCTGTTTCGGTAAATGTGCCATTCAGTTTAATATTGTTTCCGCTTTCCTTTTCAACGAGGCGATTCATTAATTCCTCCTCCGGCAGAAAAAAATCTTCAATAGAGAAACCGGGTTTTTGTATTCTATCCTGCCATTTCATTTCCACGATCAAAAAAGAATTTCGCAGCAACAACAGAGGATAAGGAACTTTATAATGTTCAAAGAGGTCTTTTAACTGAAGCCAATAAGCCAATTCTCCCCCGCCTCCTATGAAAACGAGATTTGGCAAAATTGTTTC
>DASZPW010000355.1:0-4542 GCA_035550155.1 Chitinophagaceae bacterium
CGATTTCATAATACTCTTCCGGAACGGGTCCGCTGACAGAACGATATAATGCTTTATGTTCAAAAAACAGTACCGGGTTCGGATCATTGATCGCAGCAATCAATAATCCTTTTGCATCTATCGGAGTAGCTGGATATACCACCTTCAATCCCGGAACGTGAGTGAACCATGCTTCATTACTTTGTGAATGAAAAGGACCTGCACCAACTCCAGCACCTGTGGGCATGCGAATCACGACATCAGCATTTTGATTCCAGCGATAATGAATTTTTGCAAAATTGTTTACGATCTGGTTAAAACCCATCGTTACAAAATCAGCAAACTGCATTTCCACCATACTCTTAAATCCTTCTAATGATAATCCTAATGCAGTTCCAAGAATAGCGCTTTCACAAAGTGGAGTATTTCTTACTCTGTCTTTTCCAAACTCATCAACAAATCCTTCGGTTATTTTGAATGCTCCTCCGTATTCAGCAATATCCTGCCCCATGAGAATTAAGTTGGAATGAGCTTTCAAACTTTGATGAAGTCCTTCTTTGATCGCATCAATTAACCTGGCCTCCTTCCGACTTCCTCCGAAGTAGGAAGCCACCAGCCCACCAACCTCGCTTAATGTCACCTCACTATTTATTTTTGAATTGTCAATAATCTTCACTCCTGACTTCCGACTCCTGGCTCCCGACTCAGCATATACATCTTCCAACTCCTCTTCCGTATCTGCAACAACAGGTTTGTGGTTAAATCCTATCGCCAGTTCACTTTCAATTTTTTCTTTGAATTCATTCCGGATCTCGGCCACTTTCATTTCATTCAACACATTAGTTTCAATCAGCCATTGTTCATAATTTTTGATCGGATCTTTGAGCTGCCAGATCTCAAATAATTTTTGAGGAACATATTTTGTTCCGCTTGCTTCCTCATGTCCTCTCATACGAAAGGTCATGCATTCGACCAGGTAGGGTTTTTGATTGCGGATGCAATATTCACGAACACCTTTCACAGTATCATATATTGTTAGAATATTATTCCCATCGATCTGCACTCCTTCCATACCGTATCCTTTTGCTTTATCCACCAAACTAATGCAGCGATATTGTTCATTCACCGGGGTGCTTAATCCATAACCATTATTTTCTATGAGAAAAATTACCGGAAGATCCCACACGGCTGCTACATTCAACGCTTCATGAAAATCTCCTTCGCTGGTTCCGCCTTCGCCGGTAAAAGCAAGAGATATTTTATTTTCTTTTTTTAATTTATAAGCTAATGCCACGCCATCTGCGATGGCAAGTTGCGGGCCGAGATGCGAGATCATGCCACAGATATGATGTGCTGCATTTCCGAAATGAAAACTTCTTTCTCTTGCTTTGCTATATCCTTCCTGAGCTCCCTGCCATTGCATGAATAATTTACTCAACGGCATTTCACGGGTAGTGAATACACCGAGATTACGATGCAATGGCATGATCCATTCATCTTCCTGCAATGCCAATGTTGCGCCAACAGCAATAGCTTCCTGGCCGATGCCACTGAACCATTTGGAAATTCTTCCCTGTCGCAACAGCAACAACATTTTTTCTTCGATCATTCTCGGCCAGAGAATGCTTTGGTAAAAATGGATCAATTGATCATTTGACAGATCTTTCCGGTCAAAATGCATGATGCGAATTTCCTGTATTCAAAGGGAAATAACAAAGAGTATGGTCAACGTTTCTGATTTCTTTGACGGTCTTCTTCCCGGAACAATAAATAAGTGCTGGCGGTAAGTAACAAGCTGAACAAAAGCCCCCAGCCAAAACTATCGATCACAAAACCTTTCACCCATTGACTGGCAAGCAATACGGTGATCGTATTAATGATAAATAAAAATAGACCGAATGTCAAAAGAGTGAGCGGCAACGTAAGAATGATCAGGATCGGCCGGAGAAAAATATTCAGAAATCCTAACACAATTGCAAAGAGAATGGCTGTACCATAACCTGCCACATGAACTCCCGGAAGAACCTGGGCGAGGATGAAAGCAATGGCGGCCGTTACCAGCAACCGAAGAATTATTTTCATACGCTTGTTCTTTATGTGACCACCAGCTCATAAAATTCTTCAGGCTGAAGATATTTTATCGCAAGCTGCTGCAATTCCTCCGGCGTTACACTTTTGATCGTGTTGATGGAATTATAAAAATAATTTTCATCCAAATTATTCAGTACAATATTTTTCCATCGGGAAATGATCTGGAACGGTCCGTCGAGGTCACCAAGAATGCTACCCATCATGTAATTGCGAACCAGTTTTAATTCGTCATCATCTACCGGGTTCTCTCGCAAATCATTCATTTCTTTATACACTTCTTTAATTGTGGCTTCGCAAACATCACGTCCCGCTTCCGTACTGATCATCCATGCGGAATCATGAATGTGATTCTGAAGATAGCTATGAATACCATATGTGTATCCTTTGTCTTCACGAATATTACTCATCAGTCGTGAACCAAAAAAACCGCCGAATAACGCATTTAATACCTGCGCTTTTAAAAAATCAGGATGGTGCCTGTTGGGAAAAGGTCTCGCTATGCGAATGGAGCCTTGCACTCCGTTAGGATCATTGGTGATCCGGAATTTTTTTCCTGACTCCGGCTGTAACGGAATAGCCGGCAATGAAACCGATCCGTTTGATAAGTCGCCAAATTGTTCGTTGAGCATTGCTTCCATGTTTTGAGGAAGTTTGCCCGCAACAAACAAAATGAATTTTCCCTGCTGATAATATTTTTTATAAAAATTCAACAGCGGGTCTTTTTGCAGCGCATCAAAGTCTTCGGCAGAACTAAATTTTCCGTAAGGATGATCCTTGCCATACAAGTATGAATCAATAAGCCTTCCGGCAACAAAATCACTTTTCTGAAGGTTCACTTTCAGCCGCTGCTTCATATTCTGTTTATAGATCGACAATTCTTCTTCCGGCAAAACAGAATCAGTAAGCAATTCTCTCACCACCGGTAACAGCTCTTTGATGTGTTTGGAAAGACAATGAAGTGTGACTGTAGCGGTTTCACTATAACAACTGCGGTTGAGATAGGAACCAAAATATTCAAAATGCTCATTGATCTGGAACGCATTTTTATGAGTAGTGCCATTCTTCAATAAAAAATTGGTGGTGGCGGCAATGAGATTTTGTTCTTCAAACCAATTACCTGCAAAAAAAACCCACTCTACCATCATCACATCTTCGGCACCCGCATCGATGGCATATACTTCTACTCCGTTTTTCAGCGAGAACCGCTGGCAGGGTTTTAACTGCAAATTAAACTGAACTGCATCAACAATGGGCGGCGGCTGTTTTCGGTCTATCATTTTTCGTCTTTTGAATTTTGATCAGTTTTCGGATAAATAATATATGGAGCTGCAGTTGGAGTTTTTAAAAATGTTCCGGCTTTCCTGCAAAATATCTTCTGAAGTGACCGAGCCATATTTCTCCAGTTCAAAATTCATCCACGATGCATCTCCCAACAATTCATAATATGCCAGGCTGTTTGCCCTGTTGATAAGGCTCATATCTTCGAAAGCGATCATGCTTTCCACTTTATTCTTTACTTTCTGTAATTCGATCTCGCTCACCAGTTCATTCTTCATTTTATCCAGCTCTTCTTCAATTGCTTTTTCGGCATCATCCATTGTAACACCTTTTACTAATTTTCCTTCGATGGCCAAAAGTCCGCTATCGGTACTTCCGAAATGATAGCATTCGATGGCGCTAAACAATTTTTTTTCCTTAACCAAAGATTGATATAAACGGG
Source organism: Chitinophagaceae bacterium (assembly GCA_035550155.1). Classification (GTDB taxonomy): domain Bacteria; phylum Bacteroidota; class Bacteroidia; order Chitinophagales; family Chitinophagaceae; genus UTBCD1. The sequence continues at coordinate 3,791 of DASZPW010000355.1, forward strand.
ATGATCCTCCGCCACTCAGAATGTCGGTGATAAGATCTGTAATATAATAGCGGCGATCCATTCTCGGATAAATATGCCAGCATTTGTACAATGCATCCAGCGGAACATTCGCTTTTATTTCCTGTTTTCGCTCTTCTGTTTGTTCCGGTTCCTGGGGCAGATTACGTTTATATTTTTCCCCGGAAGGAATTTCGCCAAACCATTTTTCAGCCAATACTTTTACTTTCTCAGTGGTTACATTTCCCGCCACTACTAATATCGCATTGACAGGACGGTAATATTTAAAGAAAAAATTTTTTACATCTTCCAGTTTTGCATTTTCAACATGAGACAGTTCTTTACCGATCGTCATCCAGCGATAAGGATGCACTTTATACGCCAGCTCTCTCAGTTTATGCCAGACATCTCCATATGGCTTGGTCAGGTAATGTTCTTTGAATTCTTCACACACCACTTTTCTCTGTACATCCAGACTTTTTTCGCTGAATGCTAATGATAACATGCGGTCGCTCTCCAGCCAAAACGCCGTTTCAAGATTTTCTGCCGGAAGTTGAATGTAATAATTGGTTAGATCATTTGTTGTGTAAGCATTGTTTTCACCTCCTGCCATTTGCAACGGCTCGTCATAATTGGGAATATTTATTGATCCCCCGAACATCAGGTGTTCAAATAAATGAGCAAAACCGGTTCGTTCCGGGTTTTCATCTCTTGCTCCCACATCGTACATAATATTCATCACGGCCATCGGAGTA
>DASZPW010000356.1:0-20960 GCA_035550155.1 Chitinophagaceae bacterium
CACTGTCAAAACATGGTTTTCACCGTGATGACATCACCGATGTTTTTCTGACGCACCTGCATTTCGATCACTGCGGAGGCTCTATCATTCGTGAAGGAGAAAAATTAGTTCCTGCTTTTAAAAATGCAACATACTGGAGCAATGAAAAACATTGGGAATGGGCGGTAAACCCGAATGAGAGAGAAAAGGCTTCTTTCCTAAAAGAAAACATTCTACCCATAAAAGAAAGCGGACAATTAAAATTTATTGACGTGCCGGCGACTGATATAAAACAATTAGCTTCTGCAATATTTAATGAAACTATTTCTGCCCGTTTTGTAAGCGGCCACACAGAAAGTATGATGTTACCGCAAATAAATTACAATGGTAAAACCGTTGTGTTCATGGCTGATCTGCTGCCATCACAGGGGCATATACCAATTCCCTATGTAATGGCGTATGATATGTTTCCGTTGACAACGCTAAATGAAAAAAAATCATTTTTGAAAGAAGCAGCGGAGAATGATTATGTTTTATTTTTCGAACATGATCCGCAACATGAATGCTGCACCATTCATCAAACCGAAAGAGGCATTCGGCCTAAAGAGTTTTTTAAGTTAGAAGAGATCGGATAAGCAGTGATGAGTGAATTATTTTTACACTCCACTTTTATTTTCTCGCTTTGATCAATGAAGTCAATGGATGGCGAAGGTTGTTGTAACCCATCATGTCAATCTTCACACTTCCTACGACCAATGGGCTTTCTACCCGAACAGGGATATGATTTTCATCATCGGATATCCAGACCGTCATTTTTTCACCGCCTTCAAAAATGGTTCCTTTCACCAGCAGTGGTTTGATCTTGATGGTATTAAATTTTCCGTATTTGGTTTTCACCGTTTCTTTTCCGAGATAGCGGATGTACATATTATACACTTCATTATCGAGGAACATCGAAAAAGGGATCTTATCATCCGGTTGGTATTTGGAAAAATCAATATTCCTGGCGTAATACATGGAACTTACAACATCCTGCACACATTCGGGCACTTTAAAAACCCCATCACCGGTGATAGCTGTGTTAGCATTTTTATTAAACGTTACATTCTGATATTTTTTATACCCTCCTTCGTTAACGGAACGAATGAATTTTAGTGGCTGCAGAGTGGCAGTATCGACATACGATTCATATTTATCTCTCACTTTGTAAATCCAATCATAAGAAGAATTGCTTTTCCCATCCCCGACAATATGGTATGTCGGACGATTATTCATATTCTCCAATGTGATGGTGAACGTTGCATTGCCTGCATTTACATAAATTCCGGCAACAGCATAATACACCGTGAAATGCACCACTTCATCCGTTTGGAACGCCGTATTCCTGATGCCACAAAACTCATCGAATGGTGGTTGATCATTTTTCATGGAAAAGGTAAACAGGAACATTCCAAATCCAAGAACTGCAATTCGCTTAAGTCCTTTCATGTTTGGCTTTAAATATTTTTTTGATCCCTAAAATTAATAAACTACCGATGATGGCAGGAATCACCAGGTTAATCAGCCATATTGTTCCTGCAGTAATGGTAATTCCTAATCCGTTAGCGCTGAATAATCCCAGCAAGCTCAGGGTCACTTTTCCCCTCAAACCCAGTTCTGCAATAGCAAAAGTAGGAATGATAGCCAGCACCAGGAATGAAACACTGGTGGCCCAAAAACCCTGCCACCACGTAACGTTCACTTCAAATAAACGAAACATCAGGTAATATTGTATGATAAATACAAAAAATCGCAATGCAGATAAGAACATCAATTGCAATAGAATTGTAGTATCAAAATCTTCCAAAGAACGAACTAAATATACATACCGACTATTCCCGGAAAAACGATCCACCCATTTCACGAGCCACGACAGACGAAAATAAAACAATGTTAAAACTATCAACGTTGCCAATACTCCATAAAATAACACGGCATTCCAGGGTGAAGAAAGCATACCGGCTAATTGAATTTTCGGAAGCAGGATCAATAATCCAATACAACCCATCAGCAATGTAATGATGAGTTGACTGATACTACCGACAATTGTAGTTGAAACGGTTTTCAGGCGGTTTCCTTCATCCATATATAAAATCCTTCCGAGATACTCACCCATTCTGTTCGGAGTACTCACTGAAAAAGAAACGCCTGACAACACCGCTTTGAATGCCCTGATAAAACTTACTTCCTGAATTTTCTTAACAGATAATTTCCACTTTACTGATTCAATGCTCCAATTCAGGATCATCAATAGCATCACCACAATTAGATTCCAGATCTTTTTACTGTTCAATGATTCACGGATGCCGCCCCATGCCTGTGCCAGGTCAGTTTGATTTTTTATTTGCCGATAAATCGAGTACGACAACCATATAAACAATAAGGGTCCGAGGAAATAGTTGATGAAGTTTTTGATATTTTTACGCTGGAAAAAATTCAAATCGCCGGCTCATTTTAAATAATTCTGTAAAAATACAGCCCTCCTTGCAAAAGCATGGCAAAATAATACTCGGAATTGATCCTGGTACCTTAGTGATGGGATATGGTGTCATTGAAATCAATGGCGCTATACTCCGGCTAAAAGAAATGAATGTGCTTCGCCTTCCGGCAAAAAAAAGCAATCCGGAAAGATTACACATGATCCATAGCAAAGTGGAAGAACTGATCAGGCATTTCAAACCCGATGAATTTGCTATCGAAGCTCCTTTCTTTGGGAAAAATGTTCAAAGTATGCTGAAACTGGGAAGAGCACAAGGCGTGGCCATTGCCGCAGCGATGAGCAAAAAAATTCCTGTAACTGAATATTCTCCGAAAAAAGTAAAACAATCTGTTACCGGCAATGGCAATGCCGGCAAGGAACAGGTATGGAAAATGCTGCAGCAATTATTGTTCATAAAACAGGAGCCTGCATCATATGACGCCACCGATGCGCTGGCAGTAGCGGTTTGTCATCATTTTCAGATGCACTCAGTAATCGGTAAGCTCCGGAAAGGATTTAACGGATGGGAAGATTTCATCAATAAAAATCCGGAAAGAATAAAAAGAAAATAAAGTTCTTTCTTTGAAACTATCATCTCACCAGGCAATTCAGAATTTTCTCCTGTACTTTTTTCAAACTTTCATCAGATGCTTTGGCTTTATGCTGGGTAAAATTCAGGTCATTGGACGAATTGATCGGAATGAGATGCACATGTGCATGAGGAACTTCCAACCCAATCACACTGATACCGCAGCGGTTGCAATCAAAGGCTTTTTCAATTGCTTTAGCAATTGGCTGGGCAAATAATAATATCTCATTCAGATATTCTTCCGGCAGATCAAAGAGATTGTCCACTTCTGTCTTGGGCACTACTAACGTATGTCCTTCTCTCAAAGGAAAAATGTCAAGAAATGCATAGAACTTTTCATTCTCTGCAATTTTATACGAAGGAATTTCCCCTGCAATGATCTTTGAAAAAATTGTCATACCACCAAATAATTTATATTTTAAAATAAGAAAAGCAGATTGAATCCGTCTTCCGATCATAAAACAAAACTAAATCCAAAAGCCGGAAACAAAAAACTCCGCTGCGGGCGGAGTTTGACATTTTTTGAATGTTTGATTATACTGTAATTTTTTCGATCTTGAATTTAATAACCCCTGCAGGCGCCTGCACTTCAGCCATGTCACCCACTTTTTTTCCAAGAACACCTTTTCCGATAGGGGAAGTCACAGAGATCTTTCCCGCTTTCAGGTCAGCTTCTTTTTCACTGACGATCTGGTAGGTCACCTGTTTTTTAGTGTTCAGGTTATTCAATGTCACTTTGGTTAAAATAGAAACTTTACTCGTATCAATATTGGATTCATCAATAACCCGGGCACTGGCGAGCTGCGTTTCCAATAAAGCGATCCGTGCTTCGAGCAAACCCTGGGCTTCTTTGGCCGAATCATATTCCGCATTTTCTTTCAAATCGCCTTTTTCCCTTGCTTCAGCAATAGCACGGCTGGCAGCAGGACGATCTACTGTTTTCATCCGCTGCAATTCTGCTTTCATTTGTTCCAGTGTCTCTTTGGTGACGTATTGAATATCGCTCATAAACCACCTCCTTTGATAAAAAATAAAAAAATAACAACGCCTCAGTAGAAGCTGAAGCGTTGCATTATTAATGATGCAAAGATAAAAAAGTTTTAGAAAAAACGAACAGGGTGATACATTTCAAATTTCTGTTAATACAGGAACACAGATAACTCAGATAAAACAGAGATACATGGATCAATAAATCCATTTTCAGAAACCAGTTGCTTTCCCGTAATTGATCATATTTTACTTGTGAATTAAATCGCTATACTTAATCCATATTATCCGTGTGATCCGTGTTCATTGCCTTTCATTATTTTGAACATTGTAGCAGCAGGTACGACGGAAATCCGAAATCTTTGCTTCACAATAACAACAGCTCTTTAATCCATCCCAAGTTTTTCCAGCAGCACTTTTGCCATTTTATAAAAAGCTTCATAACTGTAGCCGGCGATATGAGGCGTAATGATCACATTGGGCTGAGCGGCCAGCCATTCCAATTGTTCCCTTTCAGCAGGAGAATAAGAATTTAACTTTTCGTTTTCCAGAACATCAAGACCGGCACCGGCAATTTTATTTTTTTTCAATGCCTCAATAAGATCCCTGGTATTGACAACATTTCCCCTTGAAGTATTAAGGACCCATGGTTTTTGTTCCAGTGAATTAAAAAATCTTTCATCGGCCATATGTAATGTTTCATCAGTCAGGGGAACATGAAAACTGATCACATCGGCATAACGGCAGATCTGTTCCATACTGGCTTCTTTAATAAGATCCTTTGCAAACCCGAATTTGTATTTATCATAAGCCAACACGGTCACTTCAAATGACCTCAGCAATTTTGCAAAAGCATTTCCTGTGTTACCAAAACCAATTATGCCAACGGTTTTACCGCTTAGTTCTATTGCCCGGTTCTCTTCCCTCCGCCACAATCCTTTTTTTATTTCATCAAAAGAAGAAGAAAGATGGTTCATAAGATTCAGCAGTAAACCCAATGCATGTTCGGCTACTGCATTGCGATTACCTTCAGGACTGCTGACACACTTTATGTTTTTGCTTTCGGCATATGCCACATCGATCAATTCCATGCCGCTGCCGATACGACCAATCCATTTTAATTGCGCCGCTTTATCCAAAATCGCTTTATCAATTTTCAATCTTGTGGTAACGATCAATCCTTCCGCATCTCCAATGATCGTATTTAGTTCTTCATAACTGATCTGTGGCTTATAAATAACTTCAAAGCCCTGTTGTGCTAACCGGCTCAATAAATAATCATGCGCTTTGGCAGTAACAATAACCTTTTTCATTTCATCTTGTAAGTAAGTGTTGCAAAATCATGCACGGATAATTGTTCGGGTCGTTTATTAAACAATTCATCTTCCAATATTGCTGCATCGAATAGATTTTTTACGGCATTCCTTAAAGTTTTCCTTCGTTGATTGAATGCCGTTTTTACCAAAAGAAAAAAATCTTTTTCACTTCGCATGGGCAAATTCTTCTTTACCGGAAACAGCCTTATTACGGCGCTCTTCACTTTTGGCGGTGGCTGAAAGGATTTTTCCGATACCTCAAACAAATACTCCACATCAAAGAATGCCTGCATCAATACACTCAATACTCCGTAAGTTTTATTTCCTTCTTTTGCTTTGATCCGCTGTGCCACTTCTTTCTGAAACATACCGATCACACATTCCACATCTTGTTTCCATTCAAGTGTCTTAAACAATATCTGCGAAGAAATGTTGTAAGGAAAATTGCCTATTACGGTAAATTTATTTTCAAATGGCTTTTCAATATTTAAAAAATCTTTATGAATGATCTTTTCGTGCAATGAAGGATATGTTTTTATCAAAAACTCCACTTTTTCATCATCCAGTTCCACAGCTTTAAAATTGATATTGGGAATTTGCAACAGGTATTTGGTCAATGCACCGCCTCCGGGTCCCACTTCGAGTAACTGGTGGAAAGGATGTTGTTGCAAAGCTGAAACGATCTTCTTACAGACATTTTCATCCTTTAAAAAATGTTGCCCGAGCGATTTTTTCAGCTTGTACATGGATGCAAATGTAACTGTTTGAGGAAAGCAGTATTTTTACCTTTTAATAAATGTAATAATGAACGCTACTACAAAACCTGTTATCGGCATTTCCTGCGGCGACCTGAATGGCATTGGCATTGAATTGATCATTAAAGCTTTTTCAGATAACCGGATTCTTGAATTATGCACTCCAATAATATTTGCATCCAACAAGGTCATAAATTTTTATCGGAAATCTATTCCCGAATCTAATTTCAATTATCAAAGCATCAAGGAAGCCAACCGGCTGAATCCCAAACAGGCAAATGTATATAACTGCTGGGAAGAAGAAGTCGTTATTTCTCCCGGGCAATTGAATGAAACCGGCGGAAAATATGCTGTGATCTCATTAAGGACCGCCGCTCAGGCGCTGAAAGAAAAGATCATTGACGGATTAGTAACCGCACCTGTCCATAAAAAAAATATTCAGTCGGCAGATTTTAATTTTACCGGACACACTCCGTTCTTAAAAAACCTTTTCGGCGTAAATGACGTCGTGATGATGATGTGTGCGGGAAATTTCAGAGTGGCACTGGTGACCGAGCATGTACCAGTCAGTGAAATTGCAAAGCACATTACCAAAGAAGCGATCCTGAGCAAACTTCAGATCATACATCAGAGTTTACAAAAAGATTTTGGAATTGATAAACCCCGCATCGCTGTGCTGGGATTGAATCCCCACGCCGGAGATGAAGGGCTTATCGGAAATGAAGAAGAAACGATCATCAAACCCGCCATTAAAGAAGCGAAAAATAATAATATGCTGGTGATCGGGCCTTATAGTGCTGATGCATTTTTTGCCCGTCGCAGTTTTGATCGCTTTGATGCTGTGCTTGCCATGTATCATGACCAGGGATTGATCCCATTCAAATCACTTGCTATTGGCGAAGGAGTGAATTATACAGCAGGCCTTCCCGCAGTGCGAACTTCCCCGGATCATGGAGTAGCTTTTGATATTGCAGGGAAAAATAAAGCAGATATATCGTCATTCATGACAGCAATATTTGAATGCATTGACATCATCAATCGCAGGCAAGAATTCGAAGAGAACAGGAAGAATCCGCTGAAGAAAGTAGCGCCTTCTATACTGGCAAATGCTGAGGATGAAAAGATCGATGAGGTGTAAGAGGATTTTAGGAACAATAAATTTTTGGCAGCAAATTCCTATTGAAATACAGAATCAGGAACTCCCTGGTTGATGATGTAATTCGAATAACTGATCTCGACTTTTCCTTTTTTATCTTTTACTTTATTTTCCCCGTCTTTTTTGGTACCGTCATCATAATCGAATGTAATGCCCTTCGGCAATTTGTAGTCTTTGGTGTTAAAGGAGAAAACAACTTTATCTGCCAAACCATAATCTGCATATTTGCCGTAACTCATCTGCAATTCATAAGTGCCGTTATCTCTCGTGGTTGTGGTAGCTTTTTTGATCAGCATTTTTTTATCATCAATATAAAGCGTAGATAAAACTACTTGAGCTGTGTCGCTCTTTGGCAATAACTTAATGATTCGCAAACCCGTATTTTCTTCCTTCCCTGCATCAATGATGTCATAAGAAGAAATGTCAGTAAAAACATTATTAAGACTGATATTGACCGAGCCTTTAGGAATAAATGAAATACCGCTGACATTGTGGATCCTGATCTTATTCGGTTTTTTGAAATAGATCTTTACATTAGCAATGGGTGCTTTGATGAACGCAACATTGGTTTTTAATTTTCCCTGTGCTACATAGTCATTCACTTTTTCGATCCTGGAACGTACCTGCATAATAATTTCTGCTGCTGTTTGCGCTCTTGAAGAAATACCCGGATAAAAAATAGAAATCAGAAAAACTGCAAAAAAGGGAATGCCCTTATTTTTTCCCGGCCTCACAGTTACAATAAAACGATTCATAGGTTTCATTTTAACTCAAAATATCTTTTTTCCTGAATATCCAAACAGCAACAAATACGAATCCCGCAATATATCCGAACAGAATGGCCAAACTTTTAAGAATGGAAGACAGATTTTCTATTGTGCCCGGAATGGTGACGCCTTCATCCGTTGCCTTCACATAAAAAAATCCTTTCCACGCTACCATATGCGTAGTGAATAACCACGGTTTGATAGAATTATCATAAAAAGGAATATTCATTTCAGATAAAATAGTAAATACAATCACGATGCTCATAGTGGCAATGATCGGTCCGATGGAATTCTCTGCAAACACACTTAACAAAAATGCAAGTGCTGAAACCGTAGTTAACGCTACAGCGGCATAACCGAATGCAGCAACATATCTCCATAATACATCAAACGCCGGAATTTGTTCTATGCCGGTTGAACGAAGCACAACCATGTCATTGGTCCCGAAGATCAGCATGCTGCCGAATAAAGCCAGGATCGCCATCCAGATCAGTAACACGACAGTGTAAATAACCGAAGCCAAAAATTTCACGATCATGTATTGCGTTCTGCTTACCGGTTTGGTAAGAGATAAACGTAATGTACCCATGTTCGCTTCTCCGGCTATGGAATCTCCGGCGATCAACGCCACGAGCAGCGGCATCTGGATCAATAATGTAGTGAGAATTACAAAACAAATCAGGTAACCGTTCAGCAATTTGGATTTGAATTCATCGGAAAATTCAAAAGAGCCGTTCAGATTGCTCAATAACAGATCGACGTAAGATTTTCCGTCAAATTTCAACGCCAGCTGAACCAGGAATACAATAGCAGCAATGGCGCCGAAAGCGATATAGGTACGGGGCCGTTTGAAAATTTTCAGTAATTCAATTTTTAAAAGCTTCCACATGCTGTTGTCCGGTTGTCAATGATAAAAAATAATCTTCCAGGGAATGCCTGGAGTCCATCGAGATCACATCAACGTTCATTTGTACCAGTTTTTTCAGCAAACCGGGCACTTCCTTACGATGCAACTTCAGAATGATACTATCACTTCGCTGTTCTGAAAGAAGTTTTTTCAATTCCGATTGTTCCAGCTTTTCATAGGCAACGGTATCATCGTTGGTTTTTAACTGCACAATTGTTTCCGCAGGATCGAAAAGTTCATGCACATTTCCCTCCACTACCTTTTTACCTTTATCAATAATGAGCATAGAATCGGCGATGAGTTCCATCTCGCTCAAAAGATGAGAAGAAATGAACACCGTTTTGTGCAGATCTTTACTAAGATGTAAAATTAGATTGCGGATATCTGCTATTCCCTGCGGATCCAGGCCATTGGTTGGTTCATCCAAAATGATAAGTTTCGGATCATGCACCAGCGCAGTGGCAATTCCTAAGCGTTGTTTCATTCCCTGCGAATAGGTTTTCACTTTGCTGTGTGCTCTCGTTGCCAATCCAACACGATCTAATTCATCCATCAATTTTTTTTCAGAGGCCCGGATACCACTCATGGTGGCAAAAATCCGAAGGTTCTCGATCCCGGTCAGATATTTATAAAGATCAGGACGCTCAATAATAGCGCCTACCTGCCGCAAAATTTCTTTTCTATGCTTTTTCAGATCGGTTCCAAAAATTCTGATCTCACCTGCTGTTGGTTCGATGAGCGTTAATAACATCCGGATCGTGGTAGATTTTCCGGCGCCATTCTGCCCGAGAAAACCATATATAAGGCCTTCGGGCACTTCAAAGGAAAGTTCGTCTACCGCCCTGACCTCTTTGAAATCCTTGATAAGATTTTTTACCTGTATAATCGCACTCATTATATTTCTTATCGGGCAAATGTATTAAAGCTTTGCCCTGTCCATTAAGCAATTAAGTGTTTCTAAAATATTTTTATGAAAAACCTTGCAAATATTCTAACTGCTTATTAGGTTTGTTTCAGATTCAGAAAACCACATAATTCTTCGTAAAACTACGATAAGCATCCGTACCGGCACCAAAATATTCCCGGTTCGATCTTTTCTCAAAGTATTCCAGATTATGTGATCCGTATTCCAATTCCTTCCTGAAATTTTTCCGAACATCCAATATTTCTGTGGGACATTGAATCAACAATTCAAACCCCTAAGAAATGAAATTGTATTCTTCTTTTTTGAGCATTGGGATATTATTAGGTTGCATCTACTTTAGCCTGGACGAGCAAAAGATCAGCCACGTTTCAAACCCGTCTTCTCAAACGGCATTGGCCGTAAATAAAAACGATAACCAGGTAAAATTGTTCAATTTTCATGGCGACCTGAATGGAAATAAGATCGAGCTACAATGGATGGTCAATAATAATGAAGCAGTAAATCAGTTCGAAATTGAAAGAAGTGCCGATGGTAAAATCTTTAAGACGGCTGCACTGGTTTTTGGAACAGATAAGGCGAATACCGATAGTTATATGTTTTATGAAAAAGCAGCTACTAAAAAAATATCATACAGGATCAAAATAATAGATAACAATGGCGCTACCAGTTATTCTGATATCATCGAGGTAGGCCCGGAATATTCAACTGACAATAACGTAGCATTCCAGAATAAATAGACAAAATTGTAAAGCTTTCTAAAATGAAAAAAACAGTGCAGAAAAAATATAATCGTATAAAGGAAGCTTTGCAGCAATTTCTAAAACGTACTAAAAAGCAACAGCCGCAGCTCGTACTACAACCAATCAAAAATCAGAAAAATATTTTATAGGGACGGACCAAAAACAAATGTCTCATACACTTAGAGTACATAGAGAAAAGAAGCCCTTTGTCTAAAGGGCTTCCTTATTTTGAGCTATTTCCAAGATACATTTTAAGATTTTTTACGTATGTCCCAAATGCTCTTGTTCCTTCCGGCGTGATCCTGCAAATGGTTTGAGGGTAGTTTTCTTTAAATTGTTTTTTGATGTCAATATAACCGGCATCTTTCAATTTCTGAAGTTGTACACTTAAATTTCCTGCAGTGGCATTGGTTTCCTCTTTTAAATAAGTGAACTCAGCTTCCTTCTCATTTATCAATAGCGACATCACAGCGAGCCGTAATTGAGAATGTAATATTGGGTCTAATTCTTTAAACATTGATCATTGTTCAATTTTATTTACTGGCATTGCGCAATCATATCTTCTGTTTGCTTTTGTCCCCACCTTGGATAAAAATGTTCCGGATGTTGTTGCTTGTATAATTCCAAAGCTTTTTCAAAAACCGGCCTGGCCTTATCTTTTCCACCGCCAAACTGAACAGGCGTATTAAACAAGCTCATGCCCTGCAAGTAATATAATCTTGGATTATTAGGATCTAATTTTAAGCCTTGCTGTAGGTATTGACCGGCAGACTGGCCATAACTCATATAGCGAGTCTGGGGATCCACCATCATTTGTTGCGTCGCAGACATATTTCGTATTGCCAGTATCTCAGACTTGTCTGAATTGGAAGTGGCAACGGCTTCTGCTTTATCACAAAGGCCATTGATCCTTGTAGCATTGGCATCTTTATCAGTAACTTCAGGCATCCATCCGGCAGTGCTTAATGCCAGTCCTGCATAATAGTATGGCAGCCATTGTGTTTTTTCTGCATCGCCAATTCGCTCAAAAGTATTGGCAAGTTTTGTAAAATCCTCTACTGTCTTTGCTGAGTCAAACATGGAAAGATTTTGTTTCATAGCAGCAACATATTTGTCGCTTTGCGAAAAAACTGCAGTTTGTACAGCAATAATTGCAATAAGAATAAAAAGGTATTTTTTCATTTCTATCTATTTTATTGTATTTAAAAAATCAGGTCATAAATTATTATTGATAGCATCCTGAGTACGGTCCACACCCCAGCTAAGAAAAAGCCCAACGAAATAAAATCTCTTTGCGGGGGGCATGATAGGCGATTTTATACTGCCATTATAAGAGTAGTTATATCCATACACCTGGTTGCTGCCAAGCAAATTATTTACAGTTGCGAATAGCACCAGGAATGATTTAGCCTTTGTATTTCCGACACTTGGCACCCATTCTGCGCTAAAACTTAAACTGTTGTAATCTTTTGTTTTTCCCTGATCAGATAAATAAAATTTATTATTAACGTCGGGCAATATGTTATAATAAGGCCGGCCGGAAGCCCAACTATAGGTTACATTAAACCCTGTTTTTAGATCAGTAAAAAATTTTTTTGTGACAATAGAAGCGGTATGATTCGCAACAAAATTGGGTTGCAATTGTACCGGATAATTCAAATAATCCCGTTTTGTATCTATATATGAATAGCTGATCCAGTAATCAAAGTCTTTGATCGTCTTTTTATCCCTGAAAAAAACATCTATCCCTTTTGCATACCCGCTGCCGGCATTATCATAATTATAATAATTGTATCCAACCGGTACTTGCTTTATCAGGTCTTCATATTTCTTATAATAAGCTTCTATCCGTAATGTCCGTTGATTGTATATTCTTTGATAATCCAGAACATAATGTATGGCTTTGGTAAATCCAACTGACGACGGTGCATATAATTGCTGGCTCTCCGGTTTTTGATAAAAGATTCCGTACGCCATTGAGACCTGGGACCTTTTTCCTGTTTTATACGCTAACGAAATACGAGGTGCAATATCAGAACGATGGATGATAGAAGAATGTTCAAATCGTGTTCCTATCTGAGCAGCCAAAGCCCTGGAAAGATAAATACTTGCTTCGGCAAATGCAGCTGTATAGTTATCAATCTGCTTGTATAATGTATCATTATATTTCAGTCGATAATCACTGTACCAATACTCTCCTCCAAAACGCAACGCACTAAGTCCGCCCAAAGATTTTTCAAAAACAGTTCTACCCGTAGTAAGGTTTTGGAGATTATGAAATGTAAAATTTTTGGAACTCATCCAGAATTGTGATGAAGAAAATTGCTTTGGCTGATTATTGTTATCCTGTACTTGTTGCCGGATCTTGTCCAGGTTCGTACTAAAGCTTGCCCCCAGGTTCATTTTCCATCCATTCCCAAGGTCTTCTTTATAGCTAAGATTATTATACCAGTTATTGTTCTTTAATGAAAATGCATCTTTCAGATAATCGCTGTCGATATCGGGCCTTCTCAATCCAAGATTGCCGAATGCAAAAGTGGTATAGTATTTTATTATTCCACCGTTTTTAGTCTTGATCCTGAAGTTGGCATCACCGTTATGAAATTGCGGCATTTTGAAATAATCAGGAGTTTGTTTTACCAGAGAAAAATACAAACCTACATTTACGTAGTTGTAGCTAAAGCCATAAGACGATTTTTTATTTTTTGCCAATTGCTGTGTACCAAGCCCCAAAACCAACGGAGAAATTGAAGCGTCTACTTCAGATTTTTCGGGAAGATCGATGGACTCCAATAATAATACCGAGGATAATGCCTGGCCATATAAGGCAGAATAACCTCCGGTGCTGAATACTGTTCCTTTAAATAAAAAAGGCGAAAATCGTCCCCGGCTTGCAATGTCCGGCACACTCGTATAGTATGGATTGTTGACAAGATTTCCATCAATAAACTGTTTAGTTTCATAGCCGGCACCGCCCCGAACAAATAATCCTTCCTGCTCTCCTACTTGTTGCGTTCCGGGTAATGTTTTTAATGCGGCTGAAATATCAGCATTGGAACCTGCCGTTGTAGCAACATCAATGGAACTTAAAACTGCAGCTCTCTTTTTGTCTCCCGCCTCAAAAGTTCCCGCAGTAACTATAACAGCATTTAATTCGGTTACTTCTTCTTTCATTTCTATGTCCAAAATGATCGGCTGTCCTGAAAGCGATAGTTTCTGTTCAAACGCTTTATATCCTACTGCAGTTACGGTTAAAAACCTGTCTCCTTTTTCCGTGGTGGTAAACACAAAGTTCCCGGAGGAATCGCTGGTAGTTCCATCGTATGTGTCTTTTAAAGTAATGCTGGCTCCCGGCACCGGCTGTTTTTTGCAAAACACTTTTCCTTTTATCGTGACCTGGCACAAAGCAGTACCCTGAACAACCAGGGTTAATAACACTACAACCAATGCATTTCTTTTCATATAAAGCACCATTTTCAAAACAAAAATAAAGTAGTTTATTTTATAAACCAAATTAAATAAAATAAAGCCGGATTCTTTTGAACCCGGCCCGGAACCCTATAGAAAAAATCTTTAGTTTTTAATAATCTTTTGTTGAGCGGTTTCGCCGTTACAGCTTACACGTACTATATATAATCCACGGTTCAATTCGCTTACATTGATGGTTTCAGTCTGGCTGCTGCCGGAATTGTCCGTTCTTTTCATTAACTGCCCATTAGCATTAAACAGTTCAAAAGAAACTTTTTTGTTTTGCCAGTTTGCAGGAACAGTGATACGCAATTCGTTGCTTACCGGGTTAGGATATACGATGATAGCTGCTGTATTCTCACCTTGACCGGAGATCCTGATAACCCTAACTTCTGAATAAGAAAATTTGCCATCATTGTCAACAGAGCAAAGTCTGTAATAGATCACCGTTGCATTGATATTGCTGATATTATCTGTAAGGCTGTAGTTCACTTTTTGAGTTGAATTTCCAACTGCGAAAACCAATCCTGCATCAGAGAAATTAATTCCATCAGTACTTCTTTCAACAACAAAATGACTTACATTTTCTTCAGTGGCAGTTATCCATTTCAGATCAACATTGTTTTTAGAGTTTAGCGTGGCATCAAAAGAAACTAATTTTACCGGCAGCGTTTTAAGCGGAGCATTATAAGCGAAATTTTTAAACCAGATAGAATACATACGATCGGTATTGCTTGCAGAACCTGTTGTAACACCACCCAAACGAACTTTAATTGTATTCACATTATTGTAAGCAAGCGTTGTCATAACATCAGTTTGAGTAGTATCGATCCCGGAATATTGCGTTACGGGTGCTGTAAATGTTTTACCAACTGTTTGACTGTTTACAACTAAATTCGTGATTGTTAATGCAGAATTACTTTCCACTACATAGGATGCAGGACTGTAAAATGCATCATATTCTTTTAACTTGTTTCCATCACCATCAATATCTAAAGCCGTTACATTAAAACTACCGATCACGGAAGGATTTGAAGTATTGTGATCGACAAATGTAATAGTAAATTCCATCCACCAGTTTTGAGCATTGCTAACACTTCCGTTATTATAAGAAATCTGCGGTTGGAAGGCTTTATTAAAACCGGTATTCGTAAGATCAATGCTACTAAGCGTAACTTTAGAAGAAGATCGGTCGGAAATTGTTACCAATGCATCCTGGGTGCTGTTTACTAAAGGGAATTTATAGACTGCTCCAACAGATCCTGCAGTTCCTGACTTCAGGCTTGAATTTTGAAACACCAACTCTTGTTGGGCAGAAGCACTTGTCTGGATCAGTGCAAGAGCAAAAATTGTTACGATCAGGGTAGAGTACAGAGTTTTCATCACTTTTTATTTAGGGTTTCCGGATTAGTTCAGAACTTATCCCTTAGTGACAAATGAATCCGACTTCTGCTTGCAAAACACCGGGCTGTAATTTCCCGTATTGTGTATAGTTTGTTTCATGGTCGGATTACTTTGTTTTCTTAGGGATTGTTCGATTCGAAGACAAACATAATACGCAGTTTTTTTACGTGCAAGCTTTTCAAGAAATTTTTCGCAAAAAAAACCGTATTTTCTGTAGTGTTTTTACGAGTAGCATTGAAAACCAAATTGCTGTAATTCAGATTTATTTTCAATAATAGAAGATTTACGATAGAATTTACGCTAATAATAATTACAGATAATGCATTTGTTACGATTGAACAAATTGTATTAATGATATTATAGCGATTTGCTTTAAAGAGAGAATGAAAATAAAAAGCCGGCTTAATTGAATAAGCCGGCTACAAAAAGATCAGGTGTTTCCTTACACTTTATATTGCGGGATCAAGCTATTTGCCAACTCCACCATTTTCTTAATTCCATCTTCCGGAAGATTTCCTTTTTTGAATTCTGCCATTACCTCAGGCAATTTATTTTCCATTTCCATGAGGAAGTGCTCTTCAAATTCTTTTACTCTTTTTACTGGCACATCTTTGATCAATCCGTTAGTACCAAGATAAATGATGGCAACCTGTTTTTCTACCGGGAAAGGAGAATATTGAGGTTGTTTCAATATTTCCACGTTCCTCGCTCCTTTATCTAATACATTTTTAGTTGCAGCATCAAGATCGCCACCGAATTTGGAAAAGGCTTCCATTTCTCTGTACAACGCCTGGTCCAGTTTCAATGTACCAGCCACTTTTTTCATGGATTTGATCTGCGCATTACCACCCACACGACTTACAGATATACCTACATTGATCGCAGGACGAATACCAGAGTTGAACAAGTTAGTTTCCAAAAATATTTGACCATCGGTGATGGAGATCACATTCGTAGGAATATATGCAGACACATCACCGGCCTGGGTTTCGATAATAGGTAATGCGGTCAATGAGCCGCCACCTTTTACCAGGTGTTTGATAGTATCCGGTACATCATTCATATTCTTTGCCACTTTATCATCACTGATGATCTTGGCAGCTCTTTCCAATAAGCGACTATGCAAATAGAACACATCTCCGGGATATGCTTCACGACCTGGAGGACGACGAAGTAACAAGGATACTTCACGATAGGCTACGGCTTGTTTGGAAAGGTCATCATAAATGATCAAAGCGGGACGCCCTGTATCACGAAAATATTCTCCAATCGCTGCGCCGGCAAAAGGAGCATAGAACTGCAATGGTGCCGGATCTGATGCTGATGCTGCAACAATGATGGAATAATCCATTGCTCCAGCATCCTGCAAAGTTTTCATTACACCGGCAATGGTTGATGCTTTTTGTCCTATAGCTACATAAATACAATAAACAGGCTTGCCTGCAGCAAAAAATTCTTTTTGATTGATGATCGTATCAATGGCGATTGCCGTTTTACCTGTTTGACGGTCACCGATGATCAGCTCTCTTTGTCCACGGCCAATCGGGATCATGGCATCAATAGCTTTGATACCTGTTTGCAAGGGTTCTTTTACCGGTTCACGGTAAATAACTCCGGGAGCTTTTCTTTCCAAAGGCATTTCATAACGTTCGCCTGTGATCGGTCCTTTACCATCGATCGGCTCGCCCAACGTATTGACTACACGACCCACCATTCCTTCTCCTACTTTAATAGAAGCGATCTTGCCGGTACGGCGAACTTTTGATCCTTCCTGTATATGCCCGGTCTCCCCCATGAGTACCACACCTACATTGTCTTCTTCGAGGTTCAACGCAATGGCACGAACACCGTTTTCAAACTCCACCAGTTCACCATAACGAACATTACCCAATCCATATACACGGGCAATGCCATCTCCCACCTGCAATACTGTTCCCACTTCTTCCAGGTCCACACCGGCGTTGAAGTTGCTCAACTGCTGCCGCAGAATCGCACTTATTTCATCTGGTTTAATTTCTGCCATATTGTTTTGTTTATCGTTTGTTGTTTTGAATTAAGTTTTTGTTTCCGCTTTCTACCTGATCTTGTATACAAAGTCGTTGTTCTCAAATTGTGTTGCAATCTCTTTGAGATCATAAGAAATACTTGCGTCCACCAGTTTATCCCCGGCCTGTAACACAAATCCGCCGATCAATTCCGGTTTTACTGCTGTTTCCAATTCTATGTTTTGCATTTCTGAAACGGACTGGATCTGCTTAACTATTGCTGCTTTCAATTCCTCGCTCAATGGGGCAGCAGTCGTAAGCTTTACTGAATATATATGTTTGTATTCTTTATACTGATTAATGAATGCAGTAATGATCTCAGGCAGATTACTTTCCCGTCCCTTTCTAACCAGCAAATGCGTAAATGCGTCTGTCAGTTCATTGACTTTATCTTTAATGACTGCATCAACGATCTTTTGTTTCTTATCTGATTTAATAATTGGGCTGCGTAATACATTCACAAATTCACGGCTTTCTTTACAAACTGCCTGCAGCCATTGCATATCAGCAAATACCTTTTCTAACTGACCTTTTTCAATCGAAAGGTCAATCAGTGATTTGGCGTATCGTGTAGCAAGACGTGGATTAGGCATTTCTTGTTTCTGGTTTCTTGTTCCTGGTTTCTTGGCCAAGAACAAGCAACTAGCAACCAGCAACTAGTTTAATTTTACTTCATTCACCAGACTCTTCACATGTTCTTCCTGTGCTTTTTTATCGATCAGTTCCCTTCTCAATACTTTTTCTGACACTTCGATCACCAGTTTACCAATCTGATTTTTTACTTCGGTAATGGCAGCCATTTTTTGTGTATTGATGGCAGCCTGTGCTTCAACAATGATCTTGTTGGCTTCTGCTTTTGCCTGATCTTTTGCTTCATTGATGATCTTGTCTTTTGTCTCTCTTGCTTCTTTCAGCATTTGGGCTCTTTCTTCACGGGCTTTTGCCAGCAATGCTTCATTCTCACTTTTCATCTGCGCCATTTCTGCTTTTACTTTTTCAGCAGTTGCCAGTGAATCAGCAATGGTTTGCTCTCTTTTCTTCAAGCCGCCAATGATAGCCGGCCAGGCAAATTTTTTCAAAATAAAAAATACGATCAGGAATGCCAGCAATGTCCAGATGAGTAATCCAAATGCAGGAGTAAGTAGATCCATATTAAACTATTTTCGTTTGTTTTGATAAATACTGCATCCGCCGCCCTGTGCATTGGATGCAGTAAATTACATCTTTGCAACAGTTATTTACCAATTGCAAGAAAGCCTACCACGATCGCAAACAAGGCAGCACCTTCTACAAGAGCTGCTGTCAGGATCATGTTAGCTCTGATGTCATTCAGGGCTTCGGGCTGACGGGCAATTGCCTCTACCGCACCTTTACCGATCTGGCCGATACCAATTCCGGCACCGATCGCACCAAGGCCGGCACCAATTGCGCCACCTGCTACTGCCACTGCTTCTAAAAGAAATAAACTCATAATTGAATGTTTATTGTGATTAAAAAATTTATATGTGCACCTTCTCTTCATGATGTGGACTTTCGAATGCCTGGCCGATGAAAACAGCCGTAAGCATCGCAAAAATGTAGGCCTGAAGAAAAGCGACTAATATTTCTATAAAATAAATGAAAACAACAAATGCGATCGAGAATGGAGAGACTGCATAACCGGTTATTGTATTAGCAGCCCCCATGATAAAAATCAATGAAACCAAAGAAAGAATAATGATGTGGCCTGCTACCATATTTGCATACAACCGGATCATTAAAGCGAAAGGTTTAGTAAAAATGCCTAAGATCTCAACTGGAATGAGAATTGGTTTTACTCCATGAGGCACCGGCGGCCAGAAAATATGTTTCCAGTAATGTTTGTTCGAGCTGAACAGTATCACTACAAAAGAGATCAGCGCCAACAACATAGTAAATGCAATATTTCCTGATACATTGGCTGTGCCCGGTATCAAAGCTACCAGGTTGTTGATCAGGATAAAAAAGAAAACTGTCTGAATGTAAGGCAGGTATTTTTCATACTTGTTGCCCAGGTTGGGTTTAGCTACATCATCACGGATGAACGTAATGATCGGCTCCATAAAATTTTGAATTCCTTTCGGTGCCGTTTTTACTCCTTCTCCTTTATTATATCGTTTGGCGATCACCAACATCACCCATACCAATAACGCCAATGCAATGATCATTTGTGTCACATAACGGGTCATTGAAAAATCATAAATTTTTACACCAGTATCAGGCTTTCCATTATCATTTACTGCAATAATTTGTCCCGCTTTGAATTTCTTTGTATCAAGGCCCCACTCTTTCATGCTATTATTGGTAAGCAAAGCATATCCCTTATATATTTCTTCTCCATGGTGAAATTTAGAGGACATAAAAAATGAAAGTCCCCGTTGCGGAGAATATAAAATGACCGGCAAGGGAATAGTTACTTCATGTTCCTTTCCGCCACTTTCGTATGACAAAAAATGGAACTCATATCCATCGGATATATGGCTAAAAATGACTTCATTGGCGTCAAATGTCTTTTTGTTTTTCTCGACCGTAGTATCGCCGTTTTGACCGGCAAAAGAAGTATTAAAAAAAACAAGGAAAATCAGGCTGAAAGCCGCTCCCAACAAGCATTTGACCCTTCTTTGCAACATACCCTTTTTGAAATTTGCCGCAAAGATAAGGGGGCGGGTGGTAAAAACCTCAAAAATGAAAAAAATGGAGGCACTTACGCCACTTTAGGTTTCTGATCAAACTGAAGTCGATAAAGCTTGTAATAAAAGCCCTGTTTTTCCAGCAGTTCTTCATGGTTGCCCACTTCCTTTATCTCTCCTTTGTCAATGACAATAATTGTATGGGCTTTGCGGATAGTGGAAAGCCGGTGTGCAATGATGATCGACGTTCTTCCTTTTATTAAGGTATCAATCGCATGTTGGATCAGCATTTCACTTTCTGTATCTACGGATGAAGTGGCTTCGTCAAGAATAAGAATAGAAGGATTGTACAATAATGCCCTGATAAAAGATAAAAGTTGCCGTTGGCCTAATGAAAGAGTGGCGCCCCGCTCCATCACATTATAATCATAGCCGCCGGGCAATCGCATAATGAAGTCATGCAACCCGATCAGTTTTGCCGCTTCAATCACTTTTTCTTTTGGGATTTCCGGGTTTCTCAGGGTGATATTATCCATCACCGTTCCGGAAAACAGGAATACATCCTGCAATACAACCCCGATATTTCTCCGCAACACATCCAATTTATAATCCTCAATATTTACATCATCTATTTTGATAGCGCCTTTCTGAATGTGATAGAGCCGGTTCATCAAACTGATAATAGTTGTTTTACCGCTGCCGGTATGGCCGACAATAGCTACCGTTTCGCCGGCATTAACTTTGAAACTGATGTCT
>DASZPW010000357.1:0-5186 GCA_035550155.1 Chitinophagaceae bacterium
TGGTTTTATGGTGAGTACTGATTTTGTTCCTGGTAAAAAAGAAAATGAATGTGCGGCACAAGGAGGAACATTATCATTGATGGCGCTGGATGTAAATAGTCCTGCCATGAAAGACCTGATGAAATTCCTGATCGAAAAAAATGTAGCCATCACTTCCACCTTACCGGTATTTGAACCTTATACCGGAAGAGAAGCTTTTCCCGGCGGAGGTGGTGATGCGGTGGTGCAACCAGTAAGAGATGTTGTTGAAAAAGGATATAATGCTGTCTTAGGAAAAGACTCTGCTTCTGCAGCATTATTCAAAAAAGAAATGGCATGGGAAAAACAATTTGTTGAAATGGGAGGAAGGTTGATGGCGGGTGTGGATCCCACCGGTGCAGGCAGAACAATTCCTGGTTATGCCGATCAACATACACTGGAATTATTAGTAGAGTCCGGATTCACTTTTCCACAAGCAGTAAAAATTTGTTCGTTGAATGCGGCAGAATACCTTGGAAAAGATAAAGAGATCGGAACAATAGCCGCAGGAAAAAACGCCGACCTTGTACTCATCAACGGTGATCCTGAAAAAAACATCAAAGATGTCCGGAATACTGAAACCGTTTTTAAAAACGGAGTAGGTTTTGATTCTAAAAAATTATTTGATTCTGTAAAAGGTAAAGTAGGTCTTTATTAATATATCAACCCACAATGAGAAAATTATTATTTCTGCTGTTACTGCCGGTTTCATTATTAGCACAGGATAAATATGCAACTTTAGTAAGCCAGTACATGCAGGCGCTGGCCGATGTAAATCACTTCAGAGGCGCTGTCTTGGTCATGAAGCAAAATAAAGTTCTGCTCCGCCATGCTTATGGAATGGCCGACCAGGAGTTGAATGTTCCTAATACTCCGGAAACTAAATTCCGCATTGGTTCTATTACAAAACAATTCACTGCAGCGTGTATTCTTCAACTCGTGGAGGCAGGAAAATTATCACTCGATGATAAGCTCAGTAAATTCTTTCCCGGTTATCCAAAAGGAGATAGTGTTACCATTCATATGTTATTAGATCATACTTCGGGTATTGCCAATTATACGGCTATTCCGGATTTTGAAAATGTAGCAAGATTATCCTGGAGTAAAGATTCAATGATCAATTTCTTTAAAAACAAACCGTACGATTTTTCCCCGGGAACAAAATTCAATTATACCAATTCCGGTTTCTTTTTATTGGGCTGCATCATTGAAAAAGCAAGCGGCCAATCTTATAATGATTACCTACGGCAACATATCCTGGATAAATTAGGTATGACCAATACAGGAGTCGATAAATTGGATAGTATTTTACCATTAAGAGCAAAAGGATATTCCAAAAAAGGTGATCATTATGTAAATGCAGATTTCATTTCAATGGAATGGCCTTTCAGCGCCGGCTCATTATATTCTACACTTGATGATATGTACAAATGGGATCGGGCTTTGTACAGCACATCAATATTAAGCGATGCTGCAAGGAAAAAAATGTTCACGCCAAACCTGGATCATTATGGTTATGGTATCATCATTGATTCTTTTGAAAATCATTTAAGGATCTGGCACAATGGTGGCATCCCCGGTTTCCTGAGTCATATCACCCGTTTTCCAAATGATGATATGTGTATTATAATATTTTCAAACAATGAAACGAACACCGACCTGATCGATGCCGGCCTTTCCAATATTTTATTTGACATTCCCATCATCATGCCTTATCAACATAAAGAAGTGAAAATTGATCCGGCGATCTTAGATCGATATGTTGGAAAATATTATGCCTTCATGACCTTGCAGTTTTTTAAAAAAGATGGAAAACTTTACCGGCACCTGAACGGTGTTCCAGATATTCAACTAATTCCTGAATCAGAAACCAAATTTTTCTATGGCGATGGCAGCGACCGGCAAATAGAATTTGAAGTGGACAAGAATGGAAAAGTGGTTAAAACATGGTTCATTAATAACGGCATGAAAGGTGAGATGAAAAAAGTGGAATAAAACGGGATCACGTCGCTTTTGAATTTTGAAAAACTTCAATTCAATTAAACTACATTTGATAACTTCTTTACGATTGAATCATTTTAAAAATAAAAACATGAGAACAAGAAAGACCCTTCTGCTGATAACGCTATTTGTCGTAGTAAGTATTGCATCAAATGCACAGCAAAAAAAAGAGACTGTATCGCCAAAAATGAATACTCCTCATGATAGCACTTCTATCTTTGATTATAAAAAGTCGCAGCAGTCAATCACTTATGGCACCGTATCAGTAGAAGGAAAACAAATCTCTTATGAAGCAGTGGCCGGCACACTTGTTCTAAAAGATAAAATGGATAGTCCTACTCTTGCCATGTCTTATGTGGCTTATTTTAAAGACAATGAATCTGATGCTTCCAAAAGACCCATCACATTTATATATAATGGAGGGCCGGGAAGTTCGACAATCTGGCTACATATGGGAGCATGGGGACCGCAACGGGTTTATATTAACGATACTTCCCGTACAAGAGCTCCTTATAAAACAGTAAATAATGATTACAGTTTATTAGATGCAAGTGATCTTGTTTTTATTGATGCACCCGGCACCGGCTTTGGCGAAGTAGTCACCAAACAAAGAGGCGGAACTGGTGATCCAAAAGATTTTTTTGGTATTGACCAGGATGGGGAAACGTTTGCTTCATTTATCAAGCAATTCATCTCAGAGTTTAACAGGTGGAATTCTCCAAAATTTTTATTTGGTGAAAGCTACGGAACATTCCGTTCCGCGGTAGTCGCCAACATATTGCAGGCAAGAGAAGGAATAGCGCTTAATGGCGTTATCCTGTTGTCTCAATTACTGACTTATGAAAACATGTCGGATGTGGCAAAAGCTCATCCCGGAAATGACCAGGCTTATGAACTGGACCTTCCTTCTTTTGCTGCAACTGCATGGTATCATCATAAGCTTCCCAATCCACCTGAAAAATTAGAACCATTTCTGAAAGAAGTAGAACATTTCGCTTTGAATGATTATACGCTGGCATTGAAACAAGGCGCCATGCTCGATTCAGTTTCATTTGAACGTATCGCAGAAAAGTTGCACGAATATATTGGCCTGCCGGTAGATTATATCCGCAAAGCAAACCTGCGGGTGAATGGTCCGCAATTTGAACAAGCGCTGTTAGGAAAAGAGAACAAAGTAACCGGTCGCCTGGATTCACGTTTTGCAGGAGCGACAATGGATCCGTTGAGCGAATATGCTGAGTATGATCCGATGGATTCATATATTGATGCAGCATTCACCGCCACATTTAATAATTATGTAAGAACACAACTCAATTTTGGAAAAGGACTGGATTATAAAGTTTACGGAAATGTGTATCCATGGAATTACAAACGGGGAGGAGATGTTTCTTTTCCCAGTGTGATGAATGATCTCGCCGAAGCAATGATCTATAATCCTGATCTTAAAGTAATGCTGAACATGGGTTATTTTGACCTGGGAACTCCTTACTTTGAGGGAATATATGAAATGCATCATTTGCCGATGCCTGTTTCGTTGCAAAAAAATATTTCGTACGCTTTATATTATTCAGGGCACATGGTGTACCTCCATCCTGAATCATTGAAGCAATTGCACGACAATGTTGCAAAGTTTATTGAAAGCAATTATTAAAATGGAGTGCAACGAAGAATGTGATCGGATATTTTTGAAATAGAATAGCAATTCATAAATCACAACATATAATTAAAAATCTGAAAAACTAGTTTATATGTTAGTAGGAGCAATTTGCGGCGCTATCGGCGCTATCATCGGCATCATATTCGTTCTTATTTCAAAAAATCAGAAATACAGTAAACTCCTGGCAAGTATTAAGGATACCGGAGCGCAATACTCTGCTCCGTTCTATTATGCTTCATCCAGCCGTTATCAAAAAGCCCTTAAGGTATATGACTCGTATGGCATATTGTATATCGCTGACAAAACGGTTTTTTATAAAACAAATGCAACAGCTACGCCATGGGCTTTTAACATGGGAGAATGCAGGATACAGGAAGAACCTGATTGGCGAAAACTTAAATGGTTTTCCATAACCACTCCTAATGGTGAAAAATATTATTTCGACTCGTACAAGATGGGAGCTTTTGCAAATGATAGCAACGAGACTTTGAGAGCTCTTGCTCTTATCAGGTCTAAGATGTCGGCGACACCACCACCTCCTCCTGCACCGCCACCAATGAATTGATTATTTACATTACCACTTTCAATATTTCCCTTTCGCCGCTGTTGACATGCTCAATAAATTTTTTGTACCAGTCCTGGAACTCAGGCTTTGACATATCCCTGCCTAATTCTTTTTCAAAATCGGTTAATGATTCAAAACTGGTTTCCATAATAACACGATAAGCGCCACCTGTGAAATCGCTTAACACCCTGTTGCCTTTTGACTGCGGCATCATGCCGTTTTTCATCATTTCTTCCATCATTGCTTTTACAGGGCGAAAGTGTCCATACTTCAAATGGAAAATGTCTCTTACGATGTACATAATTTTAAATTTTAAAATTTTTACAAGAAGTTGTTGAAGGTATATGGTCGTTCGGCGTAATGGGCTGGTAAGAAGTAATCCAAGTTAAGAAGACAGCAGCAAATAAACAAATGATACGTGATGTGTTATATCTTTTGGCCAATAAATAAATTCTTATCCACCAATTTATCATTTACATCAAAATATATATTGGCAAAAATCATAAAGAAAAACAGAAGAAGAAATCCTGGTTTCTGTATTAATTTCATTTGCTTTGCAACACTATTTCCTTTACTCTAATTTTTTCAAATGAACTGTAAATACTTTAGTCTCCTGGTAAGCGCTGTCTTCTTCTATTTTTCAACGATGGCACAAACAAATTCTGCCGGATCCATCTTTAATCCTCATGAATTGTTTGCGCAAAAATTTTACACGAAAAACGGGAATGATTTTCGTTCGGCAAATGGCGCCCCGGGTCCAATGTACTGGCAAAACAAAGCTGATTATTTACTTCATGCCACAATAGATACAGTTAACAACACACTCAGCGGATCGGAAACTATCCGGTATTCTAATAACAGCCCCGACCCTTTGTCATCGCTTTGGCTGGAGCTTGATCAAAATACCTACCGGGAAGATGCCCGTTCAAATTTTTACACTTCCAC
>DASZPW010000358.1:0-2583 GCA_035550155.1 Chitinophagaceae bacterium
AAGTTTTGCTAAAGCAGCTGCTGAATTTGGAATGAAAGTGATCCCGGGCACTGAAGTTCCAAAATCACTCTTATTTATGCCCTTGAAGGTAGGTGACAAAGTAAACGGGTATGTAAGCCTGCAAAATATTGACCAGGAAAATGCATTCTCATTTTCAGACGTACGTCTTTTAGGCACCCTTGCAAATAGTATGAGTGTGGCATTGGAAAATGCA
This sequence comes from Chitinophagaceae bacterium, assembly GCA_035550155.1. Taxonomy (GTDB): domain Bacteria; phylum Bacteroidota; class Bacteroidia; order Chitinophagales; family Chitinophagaceae; genus UTBCD1. The sequence continues at coordinate 215 of DASZPW010000358.1, forward strand.
AGGCTCTTTGACGAAACTAATCGTCTACTAAAAGAAACCGAACAACGCAATGCCGAGTTGGCGGTGATCAACAGTGTGCAGGAAAGTTTAGTTGCCCAAATGGATATGCAGGGAATCTATGATCTCGTTGGTGAAAAAATGCGGGAGATATTCAATGCACAGGTAATAGATATTGTGACCTATGACAAAAGAACCAACCTGATTGAAGACCGCTATTCTTATGAAAAAGGCGATCGGACCCTGGTTGGTCCCCGTGAACCAAGCGGATTCAGAAAACACATTATTCAAACTAAACAATTACTGCTGCATAATGAGAATGTAGAAAAAGCGATGGAAGAGTTCGGAAATAAAATTGTGATCGGAGAAATGCCCAAATCGCAGATCTATGTTCCTATGATGGCAGCCGGAGAAGTGACCGGGATTATCAGTTTGCAAAATCTCGATCATGAACATGCATTTTCTGATTCAGATGTCAACCTGTTAACAACATTGGTTAACAGTATGAGTGTGGCATTGGAAAGTGCCCGGTTGTTTGATGAAACAACACGCCTATTGAAAGAAACAGAACAACGAACGGCAGAATTAGCGATCATCAACAGTGTGCAACAGGGATTGGCTTCCAAACTGGAAATGCAATCTATCTATGACCTGGTAGGTGAAAAAATGAGAGAGTTGTTCAATGCGCAGGTCATTGATATTGTGTCCTACGATAAACTTTCCAGCACTATTGAAGATCGTTACACTTACGAAAAAGGCGATCGTACGTTATTAGGGCCAAGACCGCTGAAAGGTTTTAGAAGATATGTAATCACTACTGCAAAACCATTAGTCATCAATAAAGATGTTGAATCTGAAAGGCCCAAATATGACAACACAGTCTTGCATGGTGAAGCGGCAAAATCATTGGTAATGGTTCCCATGATTGCAGGAAATGAAGTAACGGGTGCAGTCAGCCTGCAAAACCTCGATAAAGAAAATGCTTTCTCGGAATCAGATGTGAATTTACTCATCACTCTTTCCAGCAGTATGAGTGTAGCATTGGAAAGCGCCAAACGATTTGATGAAACAAAACTGCTTTTGAAAGAAACGGAACAACGAACGGCAGAACTTGCAATTATTAACAGCGTACAGGAAGGCCTTGCTTCTAAACTGGATATCAAAGCTATTTATAACCTGGTAGGAGATAAGATACGAGACGTATTTGATACGCAGGGTATTGCTATTTCCTATTATGACCGTGAAAAAAATTATATAAACAACCACTATTATCTTTATAAAGGAAAGAGGATTTATGATTATGGATTTGAATTAGGAAAGGGGCTCACCTCTCATGTCATACAAACAGGCCAACCACTACTTATTAATGAAAATGCAATTGAACGATACAAAGAACTGGGAGCCATTTTTGCTCCGACAGAAACAGAAGATGCTGCTAAATCATGGTTAGGTATTCCCCTTATTTCAGGTGGCCAAGTAAATGGAACCATTCGTTTGGAAAATTATGAACGGGAACATGCTTATTCAGAATCTGATGTTTCCCTTTTGCAAACTCTTGCCAACAGTATGAGTGTGGCGTTGGAAAATGCAAGGCTATTTGAAGAAACCAATCGTTTGTTAAAAGAGACAAAACAAAGAACAGAAGAATTGGGAGTTATCAATAGTGTGCAGGAAGACCTGGTTCGGGAAATAAATATCCAGAAAATATATGATCTCGTAGGAGACCGTATATGTGAACTGTTCGATACGCAAACACTCATCATCCGCACCTTTGATCATCAAAACGGCATGGAATCTTTTCATTACGCTATCGAAAAAGGAGAGCACCTGGAACGAGTGTCACAACCTTTTATGTGGGCAAATAAATTACTGATCAAAAACAAGCAGCCCATATTGATCAATGAAAATTATGCCGAGACAGCACACAAACATGGAGGAAAAGGTGTGGGCAAAGGTTTGCCGCCTAAATCAGCCATCTTTGTTCCAATGATCGTTGGTGATGTAGTAAAAGGTTCCGTAAGCCTTCAAAACGTAGAAAAAGAAAATGCGTTTACAGAATCTGATCTGCGCCTGCTCACTACACTTACCAACAGTATGAGCGTAGCATTGGAAAATGCCAGATTATTTGATGAAACGACTCACCTCCTTGCAGATGCAAAACAAAGAGCCTCGGAATTAAGTACGGTGAACAATATCAGCAAAGCGCTGGCATCACAATTAGATTCCGATGAATTGATCCAGATAGTTGGCGACCAGATGAAAGAAATGTTTGAAGCCAATATTGTGTATCTCGCTTTATTGAATAAGAAAACAAATATCATTGAGTTTCCCTATCAATTCGGTGATGATATGCAACCGCTCAAGCTGGGTGA
>DASZPW010000359.1:0-4522 GCA_035550155.1 Chitinophagaceae bacterium
TTTCGTAATATGGATAGTCTTCAGAAAACCGGAAAGCACTTTCAATGTCTGTAAACCTGTTTACATACGCTCTGAAAGCAATCGAATATTCGTCGTTAACTTTTATTTTGTTATTAGTGCAGAAATATTCGTGATATCCCAAGTTCAGGTCGTAACTAAACAAAGATTTATCCCCATAAGGAATTTTGGCATTTGATGGCGTTCCAAAACTTGTTTTTAGTACGCCTCCTTTAAGGATAAAATTCTTACGGCTTTCTTTTTCCAGTGTTTCAATTTGCGTAAGCATCCTGGTAGCTAAAGCTTTGTTAGCCGCAGTTTGCAGCTGGTCAAACCAATGTGCTTTTTGTTGCGGCCATTCGCAATGTGCGGCATCAACGAATTTTCCCGGAGTTTGTGAGAGATCGTCTCCTTTATTACAGTTCTGGGCAAAAACCTGTTGTGTGGATAAAAACAGGATTGAAGCCAGTATGCGTAATTTCATTTTTTAAAATTTAGATAAATGCAGGCTAATAAAACCTTAATTTATTATCGAAAAGAAATATTATTATTTTAGTCCCAATGCATTTGGCAACACACCGCCTGAAGCAACTCCGCCATTAACGGAAACATTAGCGGATGCAATATTTATCTCGCCACCGATGGCGCCAATATTGCCGCCTGCAGAAACCCCGGCCGATATTCCCCAATCGTTTACCTGTATGCTGCCTCCCGGTCCGGGCCCGATAGTAATATATTCCAGCGCAGATGCACCTGCTGATACCGCTGTTATATTCTGGTTACCCACAGTGAATTCTGCACCCAGCCCGGCGCCAATCGTTACTTCTTTGAAAGTGCCGTCCTCATTAAAATTTAACCCCATTTCTCCTATCAATCCTTCTCCGCCTGATATAGTGATAGCGTTGCAGGTAAAATTCATTTTTGCGGCAACGAGTCCTATTGAACCTTTAAAATTGGAACAGTATTCATCTTCCCATTGCTTAGGTTTGGCAGGTGTATTGTCATTCTTTGTTTTTTCGGCAGGATAAACGCAGGGTTCTATTACCGGGAAAAGCGATAATATCGTTTTTATATCCTGCAGATACCCAAGCTGCGCCTGCAGAAAAGGTGTCATGCTGTTATCACCTTGCGCCAGGGGTTCCCAGTTGGCATAATCTCTCCAATAGCTGCGGCTTACATATTCACTTTGTTGTGCAAATTGATTGGTCAGCCTTGCCACATTGGAAAGATAGCTTGCCTGTTCCCTGTTAAATTCGCTGCACCTTGCTTTTTTTAACTGTTCTATTTCATGCTCCTCATCTGCTTTACCTTCGCCGCCTTCCAGTTTGCTTAGCTGATCATTATACTTTTTAAGGATGGCATTGGTTTTCTTGTTATGATCAGTGGTCAGTTTTTTAAAGTTCAGTTTATAGATATCGGCGAGGTCGCTTTTCAGTTTATTGTACTCCAGTGTATTTCTGCTGGTGATCATCAGCGCCTTTACAACAATGGGGATAGCGCCGGTTTTGCTTTTTATATTATTTACCCGTTGCTGACCACTCAGTTGGGGTGATTTTTTAATGGCTGTCCTGATGTTGTCTGTGGTAGTAATTAAGGAACTGCGTTCTTTATCCAGCATATTGTTAAACGATTTTGCCTGCGCCAGGTCTTCGGGCATGGCGGGCAGTTGCAACCGTTTAAGCATGGGAAACTCGTTGAAGTTGGTATTTATATAATCTTCATTTTTATTGTGGTTGCTTTCAATTTTGCTAAGTATATCAGATGCTTCTTTATCGTAATGCGATTGAAGCGCTTGCTTTAAGCAGCCAATGGCTTTATCGGCTTCGGCTTTATTATTGCTTTGGGATGCTTTATTCAAACGAACAAATGCAGCTACTTTGTTTCCGTTCACATTCAGGCTGTCCTTGGCAACAGATTTTTCAGCAAAGGATAAAGCACTATTCATATCCCCTAAGTTGTAATAAGCGACAGCCATATTTGCCAGCACTTCCGGTAAGCCATTCAGTTTTGAATTTACATACTGCAATATGGGAATTGCTTTTTCTGAATAGCCATAAGTATTCAGCAGCGATGCCAGGTTGTTGACCGTGTTTATATCAGTATAATCAGCCTGCAATGCTTTGCAGAATAGATACAGGGCCACAGTTGGCCTCGCTTCTAACCATACCTTAATCGCTTCATTGGAAATGGCGGTTGAAGCAGTCAGCTTTTTAGTTTTAAGATAGGCATCAATTTTATTTACATTTTCTGCTTTTAATTTTCCAGAAACCAGTTGTTTTAAATTATCAATATATTTTTGAAAGGCTATGCTGTTCATTACAGCAGTGGGTAACGTGTTTAATAATGCAGAACGCTCCGGTATTTCAAATATGGGTAATGATGCTATAGCTTTGTTAGTGCCTTGCTGTGGTGAAGGGGCGGAGCTTATAAAGCCGGCTGGATAAGATATTGGCGGTAAATTATCCAGTTTCACCAAAGGCGTGAATGTATAGTCTGATGTTTCGAAAGCAGGAACGTCTTGCGTTATGGGTGTTTTGTCTTTTACCACTCCTGCAGACTGCGGCTCCTGCACCGGGTTATTTTGTACAGGCGAACCGCTTTTAATGTAAATATTACTCAGGTAAACATCGGTAGCGCCGCAATACCAGCCGATTTTTTTGTATGCTAAACCTGCAGGCAGCACGGCATCATTTCTTGAAATTTCCTTATTGTTAACTGATACGGATACAGATGTTCCTTTTACTGATATGCTTATATGTACAACTTCCCCGGCTTTAAGATTTTCCACCCGTATTCTCTGAATTTTTTCGTCAATGTTATTTTTCATAAAGCGGATGCTTGTTTCGGCTTCGCCGCTTAGTGCCAATGAAAAATCAAAACCGTTCCTGTTGATGTCCTGTATATTGACATAGTCTCCTGTCTCCATCCTTATATACATGGGTGTTCTTTTGTTTGTGATGTTTTTGCCGAAATAAACATCATAATTAACTGTAAAGTCAGCAGGTAGTTTTTTGGGGAAATCAGGAAAAAAAGTGTATGCATCCGGTATTGAAACCCATTTGCCTGGCCGGTCGTTTCCTGTACTCAACGTTGCATTTTCATTACTGTGCCCATCGTGCCCGTATGTATGCCATCCTTTTGCAGAGAATGTTCCGGTTGCATAGCCGCTAAAGTCTTCATATAAAATTGTGTTAGGATCGCTAATATTTGCAGTAGCTGTTGCTGAAAGAGTAACGGGGACACTAATATTGTTTTCGGTAGATTTTGTAGGTGCTTTTGCCGGTTTGTAGGCAATATTTTTCATGGCATCGGGCTGCGACAGCCATTTATATACATAATCGTAGTTGAAATTATTCAACATAGAATACACCATGTGCGATTCTCCGGTGCCGAATTTTTTATCAAACTTTGCAGGATTTTCTTGCAAGGCTGATAACGGTGTTAAATTAAAATATACCCAAAGCGGGTTATCAGTTTTAGTCTGGTCAATTGTTTGCTGTGTAGCGCTTACCAAAATGAAATACTCATGATTTGTTTTGTCAATCGGTTTTCCGTTAATGATAACTTCCGGATCCAGTACAACATGTCGGTTAGCATCATCATACGTGTTAATTCCTCGTAATTTCACTATTTCATTGTAATAGGGTTTTAATCGGTCAATAGCATCCTGAAATTTTTTTTTCGCCCAATCATACTTTGGTTGAAGGCCTGGATACTCCGCCATTTGTTTGTTGATAAGGGCCACAGCCTCTTTTACCAATACCGGTTTAAAAGGCCACTCGCCATTTTTAGCTATCACCACGCCCACTTTAAACATCTGCTGACCATTGTCGTGATAATGGTCTAAATAAGTACGGTAGTTATAAAGATTAGGCTGGATTTTTTTATCTATTCCTTCTTTGGACAGTTGGTTGTCATCATCACCACTTGTAAACTGTGCCTGTTCTGCAAAAAAATACAAACCACCGGGATTAAAACCTTTAATATACTTTCCTGGAAAATCATTGAAACCTGCCACTAACCTTTGCCCTTGTTCACAACAGTGGAGGTCAATTTTTCCATTAACAAAATGAGTTTCATAACCTAAGAAATTTACACCATAGCTTTGCAACGGTCCATTGCCATCCACAAACCAGCGTTCATCGTTTTTAACAATGGTCCGCATCACCAATCCACGGGGCAGATAGGATTGCTGAATCCAGTTGATGAGCATGTCCGAAGTTTTTTGCTGCGATACAGAATACGAAGCACCATTGGCATATTGGCTTTTGATTGGTTTGTAAATAGCCTTGGTGTTAAGCGGGTTATTTACATACCTCCAGCCAACGATAGAATCCCTGTTTAATTCCTGGTCGCTTTGTTGTGCTGTTGCTTGTTGTGCAAACAGAAACAATGAAGCTGCTATTGCATATGAAAGTACTTTTTGCATATTCCATTCTTTATTTGCCAAATCCTGATATGGCGCCGGTCATATTACCTGATATTAAACTCATGCGGCCAGAAGCGGTAATGCTCACACTGGGGT
>DASZPW010000360.1:0-1921 GCA_035550155.1 Chitinophagaceae bacterium
TAAATAAAAATGCGCCACACATTTCTATCCTCTTTAATGCAGTGTTCAGATCTTTTATATTGTAACTGCCGGAACTGTTTCCATACTGCAGGTTTTTATACATCATCCGTTCTTCGTCGTGGCTCTCCATATAAGTAACTAAATACGGGTTCGTCCAGCCACGATTGGTAAATATGCCGCCTTCAAAATTCCAATCGGTATTATATCCCATAGCAGCCTGCTGATAATTATAAGCCATATTTCCCCAGAGCATCATACCATAATTGGATAATTCTGTTTCTTCCGTATTCGCTGCAAAATGTTCCAGTATCGCATAGCATCCCGGCGATTTCAGTTGCAGCGTATCATAATATCTTTTCCAGATAGCAATGCGGCTGGCATCGTAAGCACCCCATGCATTCACATCACAATTGTTACCATTATTATCACAAGTTTGTGTTTGTGTGAATCCTTTGGCAAGATCAAAACGGAATCCATCTATTTTATAATCGGTAAGCCAATGTTCCACTACACGGCTTACAAAATATCTTGTCGCAAGACTTTCATGATTCATATCATAACCTACATTGTATGGATGTTTAGCCACCGGGTTGAACCATGGATTATTGGCAGCAGGCCGGTTATTAGCTGCATCCCAATATAATTGCACCAGCGGCGATAATCCGAATGAATGATTCAAAGCAATATCCATGATCACCGCTATTCCTTTCTTGTGGCAGGAATCAATAAAGGTTTTTAACGTGTTGGAAGGTCCATAATATTTATCCGGGGCAAAATAAAAATCAGGGTTATAACCCCAGCTAAGATTCCCTTCAAATTCATTGAAGGGCATTATCTCCACGGCATTCACACCGAGATTTTTTAAATAATTCAATGTATCTCTCAACGTGTTCCAGTCGTGATTCCCAACAAAATCTCGCAGCAGTAATTCATAAATGATGAGATTTCTTTTATCAGGCCGGTTGAAATTCGTCACCTGCCAGTTATATGCTGTTTGCCCGGTTTGTACAATACTCACTACGCCTGTTGTTAATCCGGTTGGATATGTTTTCAGGTTGGGATATGTTGAAGAAGGTATTGTTCCATCATTATATGGGTCTAATATTTTTTCAGCATAGGGGTCCGCAATTTTGATTGATCCATCCACTAAATATTGAAACGCATATTCTGTGCCTGCTGTTAATCCTGTGATGCGCAGCCACCAGTAATTTCCATCCGGTGTTCTGTTCATTTGATATTGCGTTTGCTCGGTCCAGTTGCTTCCGGGAAATTCGCCAATAACAGAAACCCGGTTCTTGGATGGTGCATATAACACTAATGTTACTGCAGTATTATCGCTTTCATAATTGATGCCATCACGAACACCTGCCGGCAAAGGAGCAATGGCTACTCCGGATGATGCATAAAATTGCAGGGTGTCGGTTTTTGTTGAAACGCCGTCATTCGCTTCAGCTACTATTACCTGGTTTCCCGAAGTGGTGATAGTTGGATTGGCAGAAATTGTAGTAGTGTTCGGAGTGGTCTGGATCACGGAGCCATTCATATACAATTTCATCGTGGACGTCTTATTAGCAATGGCTGTAAGGTTTATATTATCGCCTGATGACTTTGTCAAAGGTTCCGGTTGCGGAATATAGGTGGGTTGAAAAAGCGGATCAGTGAATCTTGTAGCTGCAATGCTGTTATCATAAACAGGAATGTACATATCGCTGGCATCAGTATTACGCTGCACTTTGGATCCATCTCCGCTTCTGAAAAGAATAGCAATTTTTTTAATGGTCTCAGATCCGGTAGTGATACCAAAAAAAGTTCTCAAACTTCCGGTGATCGTGTATTGCCATTTATTATTTCCTAAGTAAGAACATTGTGCTTGCGGGTTGGTAGTGCCCCAGGTGAATTTTACATATTTCCAGTCAGAGGA
>DASZPW010000361.1:0-4029 GCA_035550155.1 Chitinophagaceae bacterium
TAAACTGCTTCAAAAAAATAATTACGAACCGGATTTTGATGCATTGGAGAAAAGCAATTTGTCAAAAGTAAAATTGATGTTCGTTAATTACCCGCAGATGCCAACGGGACAATTGCCTTCCAGGGAATTGTTTGAAAAAATAGTTGCCTTCGGAAAGAAACATCATATTCTCATCGTGCATGACAATCCGTATAGTTTTATTCTTAACGATGCTCCGATGAGTTTATTGAGCCTCGAAGGAGCCAAGGAGCATGTGATCGAGTTGAATTCATTAAGCAAATCTCATAATATGGCCGGGTGGAGAGTAGGCATGCTTTGCGGAGCAAAAGAACGAATTGATGAAGTGTTGCGGTTTAAAAGCAACATGGACAGTGGAATGTTTTTACCGCTGCAGTTGGCTGCGGCCAAAGCTTTATCATTGGGAAAAGAATGGCATGATGAAGTAAATACAATTTATCATGAAAGAAGAGAGAAAGTTTTTGAATTGCTCAGGAAACTCAAATGTAAATTTTCAATAGAACAAGCAGGGTTATTTGTTTGGGCAAAAATTCCCGGGAAATACAAAGATGGATATGCTTTGAGTGATGAGGTATTGTATAAAGCAAATGTATTTATCACACCCGGTGGAATTTTCGGAAGTGCCGGAAGTAAATATATAAGAGTAAGCTTATGCAGCACAGAAGAAAAAATTGAAGAAGCGATAGAACGATTACGAAATATTCAATAATTAATATTAATGTTCAACGTATGGAACGAAAACGAATTGCAATAATCGGTGTCGGGCTCATTGGCGGATCATTAGCTATTCAGTTGCATGAGAAAAAAATTTCTTCAAGACTGATAGGAGTGGATGCAAATACAGAACATGCGAAGAAAGCATTGGAACTGGAGTTGGTAGATGAGATATTGCTATTAGACGAGGCTATAAACAATGCCGATGTGATCGTTCTTGCGATACCGGTAGATAAAATGGTAGAATTATTACCGAGGGTCTTAGATAAAATTGATCAGCAAATCGTGATTGATCTTGGCTCTACGAAAGAACAATTGATCAATGCAGTAAAAGATCATCCAAAGCGGGGAAGATTTGTAGCTACGCACCCGATGTGGGGAACGGAATACAGCGGCCCGCAGGCTGCAGTGAAAGGTGCATTTGAAAACAAGGCTGTAATTATTTGCAATGCTGACGAAAGCGATGCTGATGCGATGGAATGGGCGAAGGCAATGTATCGGAAGATCGGGATGCATTTGCTGGAAATGGATGCTGCAGCACATGATCTTCATGCGGCGTATGTGAGTCATATTTCTCATATCACTTCATTTGCTTTGGCAAATACAGTTTTGGAAAAAGAAAAAGAAGACCAGGCCATTTTTGAATTAGCTTCTGCAGGTTTTGAAAGTACAGTGCGTTTGGCAAAAAGTAATCCGGCCATGTGGGCGCCGATCTTTATGCAAAACAGGGAAAATGTTCTGGATGTATTGAACGAGCATATTGCTCAGTTGAAAAAGTTCAAAGCTTGTTTGGAGAAAGAGAATGAGGAATACTTATTGGAGTTGATTGAAGATGCGAATAAAATAAGAAGAATAATCAAATAGTCAGAACCTGGATTTGGGTGGATTAAGTGGATTGAGATGAAATATGTAATTCAAATAATCAATAAAATCTTTCTAAATCATAGTTCAGACAGAAGTTGAGCAGAATTCGGGACGATGAACGGAGCGTCGCAACAGACGATGATAAGAATTACTTAAGTTGACCCCATAAATAAATTAAATTTGTATATGCAAACGACAGAACCAAAAAGTAAAGAAACAGTACAGGCAGTATGGAATAAACGTCCGCTGATAGTAAGCGGTCCGTGCAGCGCTGAGACGGAAGAGCAGGTATTGCAAACAGCAGAAAGATTGGCCGCAACCGGAATGGTGGACATGCTGCGAGCAGGAATCTGGAAACCCCGGACCCGGCCGGGAATGTTTGAAGGTATTGGTACGAAAGGATTACCTTGGTTGCAACAGGCAAAAAAAATTACCGGTTTGCCGGTGACGGTGGAAGTGGCCACTGCCAAACAAGTGGAAGATGCATTGCATTTTGATGTAGATGTATTGTGGATCGGTGCACGGACCACGGTGAATCCGTTTAGTGTGCAGGAAGTGGCTGATGCATTGAGAGGCGTTGATGTGCCGGTGCTGATAAAAAACCCGGTGAATCCTGATATCGAATTGTGGATGGGCGCAGTAGAAAGAGTTGCCAAAGTAGGAGTGAAGCAGATCGGTTTGATCCATCGTGGCTTCAGCACTTTTGGAAATACGGATTATCGCAATGCGCCGATGTGGCATCTGGCTATTGAAATGAAATTGCGCAATCCGGGCATGATGATGCTTTGCGATCCTTCGCATATTTGCGGCCGCCGTGATACTTTAATGGAAGTGGCGCAAAAAGCAATTGACTTCGACTATGATGGATTGATGATCGAATCGCATATCGATCCGGATAAAGCATGGAGTGATGCCAAGCAACAAGTGACACCGGAGCGATTGAAGGAAATGTTGCAAAGTATTATCTGGAGAAAAGAAGATGTCAATTCGGAAGAATTTCATGCAGCGTTGGAAAAATTCCGTCAACAGATCAATCATCTCGATGATGAACTGATGCAGTTACTCGGACAGCGAATGAAAATTGCAGAACAGATCGGTCGTTACAAGCGGGATAATAATATCACCATTTTGCAAACCACCCGCTGGAATACGATCATTGAAAAAGCTTTGAAAAAAGGAGAAGCGATAGGATTGAGCAAAGAGTTTGTCACAAAATATTTTGATGCGGTGCATATGGAAAGCATCAACCATCAGAAGAAGATCATGGATGAGTAGACGATTTTTTGTTTCAAACTGAAGTGCTACTATCATCTTTCGTTGCGTCGCACACTTCAGCGTTTGGTAATTCTATTCAGCAATATTATGAAGCATCTCAGATATAAATTTTCCAACTCCTTAACGGATTATTATCTAGACTATAGTATTTCTCATTTGAAGGAAATCGTTGATTTGAAGAATTCGATCTTCATTACGGATGAAAATGTTTTCAAGCATCACCAGAAACGATTTAAAAACTGGAATACGATCGTACTGAAAGCAGGTGAAGATTACAAAGTGCAGGGAACTGTTGATGCAGTGATCGAGCAACTGATCGGAATGGAAGCTGATAGGAAAACAATTTTGATTGGAGTAGGTGGAGGAGTGGTCACAGATATTACCGGTTATGTTGCTTCAGTATATATGCGTGGAATAAAATTTGGGTTTGTTCCTACCACGATCCTGGCCATGGTGGATGCATCCATCGGCGGCAAGAACGGAATCGATGTGGGTGTTTATAAAAATCTGGTTGGCACAATTCGCCAGCCTTCTTTTATTCTTCACGACCTTATTTTTTTAAATACACTTCCCCAATCAGAATGGGAAAATGGATTTGCGGAGATCATCAAACATACCTGTATCAAAGATGCAGCAATGTTCAGCCAGCTGGAAAAAAGAAGTATCGGGTATTTTCAGAAAACAAAAAAAGAATTGAGTGCCTTGATCCAACGAAATGCTACTTTGAAAACGAAAGTGGTGCAACAAGACGAATTTGAAAAAGGAGAGAGACGATTACTCAATTTCGGACACACATTAGGACATGCATTGGAAAATCAATATGAGTTATCGCATGGCCAGGCAATTTCTATCGGCATGACCTATGCCTGCCATATCTCAGAACAATACACAGGATTTAAAGAAACTTCAAGAGTGGTAAATGTTTTAAATAAATACGGATTACCCACCTATGCATCTTTTGACAAGAAAAAAGTATTTGATGTATTGAAAATGGATAAAAAGCGGGAGAGAAAAGAGATGAATTATATTATGCTGGAAAAGATCGGGAGAGGAACTATTCAAAAAATTCCATTAAAAGAATTAGAACAAATAATAGCGGGAATATAATATGATCGCAATTGTCAGGCCATCCAAACTTTCAGGAATGATACAGGCGCC
>DASZPW010000362.1:0-1703 GCA_035550155.1 Chitinophagaceae bacterium
CTTTCATAATTCAAAAACTTACTGGCCCAGGGAATAAAATATTTATAATTAGGAGCATCCGTATGCCCGCCATCATGTTGCCGCCATGCAAGCTGTCCATCCAGTAAACCGGTAAGTACGGGCGGCATTTTTTCTTTCATATAATCATTAGAAACACCAAGATCCTTTTCTCCGAGTAATTTATATACAACACCTGCAGCAATAGTTGCCATATAACTTCCTTCATGATCGAGCCAATGAGCATCGCCCTTTTCAGGAACACCATAACTGATGAATGTAAGACGAGGTGCACAAAGAGCGATGAGTTCATGCGAGTCAACAGTGAGATCACAACCGGTTTTTTTACCAAAGGAAGATTCTTCTGCTCCGTATTTTAAATAATTACCACACATCCAGTGATATTCTCCACTACCTGTCAGGCTTTCCACTGCTTCACCATATACACGGCGTTCCAATGTAACTCCGCCTTTACCGGATGAACCAATTAATCCCACTGTAAATCGTGGTTCAAATGCTAACGTAACCAATGCCGCTTTTCCATAACGTGAAACACCTTCAATTCCTACTTTTTTCGCATCCACTAAAGAATCTGTTTCGAGATAATCCAATCCTCTTGCCGCACCCCATGCCCATGCCCTTAATGATCCCCAATCATCGGGTTTGCGTGGTTGACCTTTATTGACCAAACCAATGATCCCTCTTGTCAATCCAGCGCCGTTATCAGCTTGTATGCTGTTCGTTTCAAGTGTTACATAACCCCAACCCGCTGCTAATAATCTCTCTTGTGGCGTCAATTGATCTTCGGGTGGCGGCGGTGCAAAAAAACTTGGCCCCGGCAATCTTGTAATAGGAGAATATGCAGGATAACGATCAAATATTTCTTTTAAACTTGGATCATTTTTGATCATCATTGCTTTAAAAGCGTCATTGATTTTTTCCATATCATCCGGAAATGGTTGTGCCGGGGCAGGGAATGAAGGACGACCACTGAACATCATTAATACCGGAACAGGTCCTTTAACATTCATTGGTACCACCAGCATCATATTTATATCAACATTGATCAACGGATAGGAACTGTTGTCAACATGTCCTACCAGCATTTTAGCAATGACAGGAATGCGATTCACAAATTCTCTATCGGTGACTTTTACCGTCCACGTTACTTTCGGAATATTTTTCGGAAGCTTGCCATACATCTCTTCTTCGAGGGCTTCCACAATTTCAGGGCGACGCACTTTCCACCACATATCAGCAGTAGTTACTTTTTTACCCGCATTAGTTGTAAGTACATTCGGTAATTGCGGACAAGGGTTCGCTAACGATTCATCATAATTAGCATGATTCGGCGCATTAGCATCTCCGCTGGGGCCCGGCCTCAATTTTGTTATGCCTAATTGCTGCATCATATTTTCATGATCCTGCTGTGTAGTAAATGTTGTGAGCTTTGGATATTTACTACTGTCAATGATTGAATTTTGTGCATTTAGTAAACAAACAAAACTCATTGTGAAGAAAAATAAACTAACTCTTTTCATTGCATTTTTATTTAAGTTCTAATACAACAACTGAGAACGGCGGAAGCTTCACTTCAAGATCACTACCATTCAATTTTGCATCAGTAAATGTTTGTGGTTTTATTTTATTGGGATCATCAAATGTGTTATGATCCTGTAGTTTGTCAGAATGAAGAATACGGCCGG
>DASZPW010000363.1:0-11060 GCA_035550155.1 Chitinophagaceae bacterium
TGATGGACACAATCCATGTTTATTACCAGCTACCCAAAAAACGTTTTGGAGATGCTTCGGTACGTTTCATGGAGAATCTTCTTCCTCCTTTGAGGACCAACATACCGGCAACAGGTATTTATTATAATGGAGTGAATGATACTACCGGAAATTTTCATCATTGGCTGCTGGCAGATGAGATGAACAAACTGATTCAGCAATACCAGGGAAAAATGCTGGAGAACGTTACTATAACTACCAAGACTAAATCTCCATTGGAAATTATGGATAAAAAATACGCTTCGGGACTTTTCTCCGGTGGCGATGGCTACCAGTTTGATATCGTTAATGATCCTGTTGCATCTTCATTGCCCAACATATTTTATTACCTGCAAACCAGGGTAGCGGGTCTTCAAATAAATACAACGACATCTCCTCCCACACTGACATGGAGGGGCGGCGCACCCGGACTTTATGTTGATGAAGTACCTACAGATGCAGAAATGGTTAGTTCAATTCCCGTAACTGATATTGCATATATCAAAGTATTTCGTCCACCATTTGTCGGCGGATTCAACGGGAGTAATGGAGCCATTGCCATTTATACCCGTCGGGGTGATGATATACGATCAACGCCGGGAAAAGGTCTGGCAAATAATATGGTGACCGGTTATTCCTTGATACGTGAGTTTTATGCTCCGAACTATGACAATTTTAAACCGGAGAATGAACGTAAAGATGTTCGTACCACTTTATATTGGAATCCGCAGGTGGTGACCACTCCACAAAAAAACCAGGTCACTCTTACATTTTACAATAATGATGTTTCAAAATCTTTCCGAGTAACTATAGAAGGAATGACCCGTGACGGTCAATTGGCACACGTAGAGCAGATCATGGAATAAGAATGTTATTAATACCGGTAATTTTTATGTTGGTAAAGAATATTTTTTAAGATCGAAATGCGGCTTTTTGCTTCTATGTGTTGGATTTGCCGGTTAAATACTTGTTGTTTTAAATGCTGCAATAGAAATCTTCATTACTTTCGGCCCCGGTAAATTTTAAGTAATGAAAAACATTTCTGTCATAATCTTTGTGCTTAGCTGTGGCATTTTAATCAATGCCTGTTCGCATAACCCTTATATGAGTACAAACAAATCATATAAAAAACAGGCGAAAGCATTCGCCAAAATTCTTGCACAATATCCGGTACAGGATTCAGTTGTGAACTCTCCATTTTGGATTGGTACGACCAACTTCAATATGCGCAAACCTAATTTTGTGATCATTCATCATACAGCGCAAAACAGTTGTGACCAGACATTGAAAACTTTTACAACAGTTAGATCTAAGGTCAGCGCACACTATGTTATTTGCAAAGATGGAACCATTCATCACATGCTAAACGATTACCTGCGTGCATGGCAGGCAGGAGTAAGCAAATGGGGTAATGCAACAGATATTAATTCTGTAAGCATAGGAATTGAGATTGACAACAACGGTTTTGAGCCTTTCACCGATGCACAGATTAGTAGCTTGATAGGGCTGTTAGGCAGGCTTAAGAACGCTTATACTATTCCCACTGCGAACTTTATAGGCCATTCTGATATTGCACCCGGACGTAAAGTGGACCCGAACCGATATTTTCCGTGGCAAACACTTTCTGAAAATGGTTTTGGATATTGGTACGATACAATGGGTGTAAAAGTTCCCGATAACTTCAATGCGATGGAAGCATTAAGGATCATTGGCTATGATATCAAAAAACCCGAAGCTGCTATTTATTCTTTCAAATTACATTTTGTTCAGAATGATTCTTCAAGAGTCATTAACGATGAAGACAAAAAAATTCTGTACGATCTTGAAAAGAAATATCAATAAAGAAGATGTGGTTGAATGATTTCTTTCCAGCCGGGATGAGATAAGGTTGTTTCCGGTAACTGGCCGTTCTTCATTTTCTCTAATGATTGATAAACGCCAGTAAGTTTATCCAAATGATTTTTCCCGGTTGGATTCACATTTGTTTTGTAGAGACGTTCCGTACAATAGCCTGGGTATAATGACAAAAGAAGAGCGATCAATTGCAACCCGGTATTTACAGGCCGAAACAATGTTGTATCTGAAACAGAAATTTGCAATCCCTCACATTGCTCATTCATATACAAACCTGATAAAGGTTTAAAAGCTACCGGAAGGCTGTTGATGCCCGGTATTGATAAGGAAAGAAATTCATGTTGTAATTCAGTAGCCTTGATCCACGGAGCGCCAAAAATTTTGAACGGTGTTGCAGTACCTCTGCCTTCGTTTACATTTATTCCTTCCAGTAATCCTGTTCCTGGATACAATAACGCTGTTTCTACATCTGTAATAGCTGGTGATGGCGGAACAAAAAACCAGCTGATTTCTTTTACAACCTCTTTCCTGTTCCAATTCTGAACCTTTATGATTTTGAGATCTATATTTTTTATTTTGGTGGCAGAAAAATAATTTGCTAATTCGCCGAGTGTGCAACTGTGACGTACAGGAATGTTCCAACGTCCAATAAATGAAGCACAGTTTTGTTCATCCAACATAGGACCTTCTGATAAACTGATATTTCCGCTTGTTGGGTTAGGGCGGTCGAGAATATATAATGGCTTATTGAATTTTGCGCAAGCTTCCATTACATAAGTCATCGTCCATAAATAAGTATAGAAGCGACAGCCTACGTCAGGTATATCAAGCAGTACGGCATTTACATCTTTCAAGTCATTTTCGTCCGGCATCAAATTGTCACCGTACAAACTAATAACCGGAAGGTTTGTCTTTGGATCAATTATATTTTTTTGAAAAGCGCCGTCTTCACCTTGTGCAGTTAACCCATGTTCAGGAGAAAACAATTTTTTTATGTTGAATCCTGCATTTAATAAAGCCTTACGACTGGATTCTCCAAATGAAGTTGTAGCAGCGTTGTTGGTGACTAAGCCGAACCGAATATTTTTATAAGCAGTAGAAAGTTGAAGAAAAACATCAATTCCAAATTGTATTTTTTCATAGTTCATAAAATTTAAGATACGAAGAAATTGAAGTATTGAATTTAGATTTGTGATAGAAACCAGGTTTATGGAATTTGGAAGAGTAGAAGAAAATGAATTAGACAACATTGATTTTAGGTTGCCTGCTGAGCCGGCTTTCAACAGATTAGTTTTGACCGGCAAAAAGGCTCATGATCCTAAAATCTATATTGGCTGTTCAAAATGGGGAAGAAAGGAATGGCTGGGAAAAATTTATCCTCCAAAAACAAAAGAAAAAGATTTCCTGGATCATTATGTCCGGTATTTTAACAGTATTGAATTAAATGCCACGCATTATAAAGTATATGGCGCTACCGGGATTGGTAAATGGGCGGCGAAAGCAAATGGAAAAGATTTCAAGTTTTGTCCCAAAATGTACCAGGGTGTTACACACAGAGGTAGCTTGAAAGGAAAGGATTTTTTGACAACAGAATTTTTGAGAGGCATTGTTGCATTTGGAGAACATCTCGGCCCGATCTTCATTCAGTTAAATGAAACATTCAGTCCTAAGAGGAGAGATGAATTGTTTAATTATTTAAGATCATTACCAACCGATCTCCAATTTTTTTTAGAAGCAAGGCATCCTGGATGGTTTGAACAGGAAAGTGCGAGGAATGATCTGTTCCATACGCTCAGGGAAATGAATATTGGTGCTGTGATCACTGACACGGTGGGGCGGCGGGATTGTGCTCATATGCATTTGACTATTTCAAAAACATTTATTCGCTATGTGGGAAACAGGATGCACAAAACGGATCACACACGCTGTGATGCCTGGGTGCAACGATTGAAATACTGGATCGAAAACGGGCTGCAGGAAATTTATTTTTTTCTTCATATGCAGGATGATGCCACTACGCCGGCTTTCGCAATAAACCTTGTAGATAAGTTGAATAAAGGATGTAATTTGAATTTGATCAAACCCCGGTTTATTGATGCATAGATTATTTTTCTAAAGGCGGTAATCCGGGCCATTGGTACAATTCATTTTTTTCTTTTCCATCCGGCCTCGATTTAGAAGTACGGATCGTAAACACGGAGAGGTACTCTAACTTTTCAGATGGCATTTCAAAATCCAAAATTTCGGCAATTTCATTATCGGAAAGATCCGGCAACAGCCATTTTTGTTCCAGTTCATTTGGTAAAAGCAAAGGCATTCTGAATGCATTGTTCCCACCATTGTGGATCTGGCGCATGATGGAATTGGCGCTACGGGTAATTAAAGTGAAAGTGCCGATGGCTTCTCCTGTTTCCGGGTCCGGTACGGGGGAATAATGATAAAGACCCGGGATGCAAAAAATTTCCCTGTTTTTCAGTTTGATAAAATAGGGTACTTTATTTTTCCATCCTTTTATTTCCCGATGTTCATAAAACCCGGTGACGGGAACCAGGCATCTGTTTTTCCTGATCCTGTGCCAATAGGATCTTTTATCGCCCAATATTTTTTCACTTTGAGCATTACACATCCATTGCCGGGACTGTTTGATCTTTTCAGGTGTGTTCATGTAGTCTGCAATCACGCCCCATTCGAAATATTTTAATTTATAAGTAGCATCTTCAAAAATTATTACCGGGACTTTGCTGAAAGATTGAGCGAGGACATGGATATTGTCAAAATCCATTTGTATTTGGGGGTCGGTTTGAATGGAAGGAAAATAATCCCGGATTGTTTTCATTGATGTTTTGAAAGAAATATCATAACACATTACCGGTATTTTTCTATTTCATCCAAAAGTACTTCCACTTTATTTCCTTTCCAAGAAAATACGAGGTACAGTTTCCCGAAGAGATCCTGGATATTTATTTTTAGTTTCTTACTTTGATCGTTTTTCCATTCGGGGAAATTTGCAAGCATATAGAGATAGATATGGTTTTTCAGGTGACGGGGAGGAATCCATGTATTTGGAAGAATGTTTACATAGATCCTGAATCCATCCGGCTGCCGGGCAGCCATTTTTAATTTTTGCACATGCGCTTCGGTAGTCGTATCGTAGAGATACCGGTATGGATCCCTTTTAAGTAATTCATAATGCCGTTTGGCTCTTTCAATAGCCACTCCGTTTTGAGAATAATGAGTGAACAATAGGGGAATGAACGTTTTATTGTTTTCGGCGCCTCGTGCAAACTGTTCTCTTACAAAATACATAGGCTGTTTCAGCATAGCATGCAACAGGTTTTCATTCAATATGACAAACGGGTTATACATTTTATTGTATTTCGAATAATTCATTCCATCGGGTTGTGTAGCGTTTGCTTCGTAATTGCTGGCGCATTTTCCAATTTCTTTTCAGCCCCGTGGCAAGATATTTTACCACATCATCTCTCATACTGAAATTTATATTGTCTATGGCCGACATTAATGAAGGCAGTTGGTTTTGGGCATGGGTTGCAAACAGGTTTGATTGAATGGAATTATCCGGAACCAATCCGCCGAGAATTACGCCGGCTTTCAGGTATTTTACATTCGGCCGGAATAATCGTTCAACAAGCGGAACAGCATGCCCGATCAGTTCATTGGTGTTGGAGGTAGCTTTTGGCAAAACCATGTGACTGTGCCTGGTTTGCGGATTGTATTCATATTTCTGATCCAGGAAACCGTTGGTTACTACAAACACATCAAGGAATGTGGTGGCGCAATGTTGGCGACGGATCTTTTCCGCTGCTCTTGAAGCATACGTTGCAACAGCTTCTTTCAGATCGTTCAACTCATGCACCGGTCTGCCGAACATTCTTGTCGTGGCGATCATTTTTTTTATTTCCAGCGGATCTTTCATCGGGATACATGGCATACCTTTTAATTCTTTGATTAGCCGGACGCCTACTATTCCGCCCAAATTTTTTCTGCACCATTCTTCCTGCATATTTCTCAGTTGCCAGCCATTTTCTATTCCAAAATTTTTTAATTTGGTTGCATATTGCCGCCCGATTCCCCACAGGTCATCTATTGGCGTTGACTCTAAAGCTTCTTTGATTTTTCCCGGCGTATCAAGGATCATGACTCCACGGGTACCTTGTTTATCTTTTTTAGAAAGTCTATTCGCAACTTTTGAGAGCACTTTAGTAGGAGCTACTCCGATCGACACTTTTATTCCTGTCCATTGTTCTGTTACTTCTTTAATTTCTTTGGCGGCATCATGCAATTCATGTTCGGGTATCATGCTTACGTCCAGGAATGCTTCATCTACAGAATATACTTCGATCCTGTTTTGCCCGACTAACAGCCGCAACGTATCCATGACTCTCATGCTGAGATCGCCATATAAATGATAATTGGAAGAAAAAACAGCAACGTCATTCTTCTCAATCACCGCTCGATTCTGGTAGTATGGGGCCGCCATTCCCACTCCAATTTTTTTTGCTTCATCAGTCCTGGAAATAATGCAACCATCATTATTGCTGAGTACAACAACCGGTTTGTTCAGCAGGTCAGGCCTGAAAAGCCGTTCACAGGAACAATAAAAACTATTGCAATCAACGATGGCTTTCATTGTAAAAAGAATTGATGAATAGCGATCCGGACGTACAAGAGTGCGACGCAACAGGCAATGATAGTAGTACTGAAGCCGGGTTCATAAAAAAATTAAACGGGGTGGATCGTATAAGTGACAACGCCCCATAAAGCAAAATCACTGAACTCGGCAAGGTTGATCGCTTTGTAGCGATTGTTCTCCGGAATTAAAAATGCCGAAGAAAAGTTTTTGTGAAATCGCCGAACCAACAATTCACCATTCAATATCGCCACAATGATCTTTCCATTAGCCAGTTTCAATGATCGGTCCACGATGAGCACATCGCCTTCAAAGATCCCGGCATCCCGCATGGCATCGCCTTTCATACGAAAGAAAAAAGTGGCAGGTTTGTTTTTGATAAGCTGTTCGTTCAGATCAATGCCTCGCTCAGCATAATCATCGGCGGCAGCGCCGAAACCCGTTGCATTAGCAGTTCGCACATTTTCCTGCGAAAACTTTTTGGTGCCTTTATACCCGGCTTCATAAAAATATTCCCCATCCATAAAAAATAATTTTGAAAAACTAAATTAATTAGTAAATTAGTACTAACAAAATTTGCTACCAAAAAAAGAATGGATTATGAAAACTATTGCTAACACGATACCGGGTTATCGGGTGTACGAGTATTTGCTGGTGCTAAGTCCGCACGAAGAATTGTGGAATAAGATCATGGAGGTAAAGAAAAAATTTTCCGGGGAATATAAATGCGAGCAGGCTGTTTGGGGCAGGCCGTATGTGGCGCTGGTAAATTTTGCACAATATGAAATGATGGAAGATCGAATCACCAACCGGCTTAAGACCATTGCTATGGGACAATATCCTTTTAAAATAGAGCTGAAAGATTTCGGAAGTTTTCCCTCACATACTATATATATAAATGTAGCTACGAAAATTCCTGTTCAAACATTGGTGAAAGAGATACGAAAGGAAACTCAACGATTGATGAAATGGAATGATGGTAATAAAACGCATTTTATCCTGGAGCCGCATTTGACCATTGCAAGAAAATTACAACCCTGGCAGTATGAGAAAGGATGGTTGGAGTATAGCCATAAAAATTTTACAGGCCGTTTTATTGCAGATGGTATGACTTTATTAAAAAGACCTGTGGGGGAAACAAAATATCATCCTGTTGAGAAATTTGAATTCCAAAATCTTCCTGTTTTGACCAAACAGGGAGAGTTATTCGGTTAATGCACTAAGGAGAATAAGGATCCGGTTTGGAGCGTAAGGAAAAGATGGATGTTCTTATTCTCCTTTCCTATTTTGAAAAAGAGAAAAAAGATTTTTATGTCAGAAAAATTACAACAGGACCATTTCAAAGTATCTGTCAAACAAAAAGAAGATAACCAGCAATATCTCGATGGCCGGGGTGCACAGATCAATACTAAGAATCGGTTTTTGAAAGAAGAGAAATCAAAGGAGCATAAAGAAGCTATTGATGATTGGGAAGAAACGAACATAGCTACGCAATACCAGGAACAGGAAGTGAAAAGCATTGTGAATAAAGTGGAAAGTCCGGATGTGGGAATGATGTACAGCATGAATCCTTATGCCGGATGCGAGCACGGCTGTATTTATTGCTATGCAAGGAATGTGCATGAATATTGGGGTTACAGTGCGGGATTAGATTTTGAAAGAAAGATCATCGTGAAAGTGAATGCGCCGAAATTACTGCGAAAATTCCTGATGCATCCGAAATGGGATGCTACACCAATCATGCTGAGCGGGAATACGGATTGTTATCAGCCGGCTGAACAAACATATCGCCTGACAAGAGGTTTGCTTGAAGTGTGCAATGAATTCAATCAACCGGTAGGAATATTGACGAAGAATTCATGGATATTGAAAGATAAAGATGTGTTGCAGGAAATGGCGAAGAAAAAAATTGTATCGGCAATGGTTTCTATCACTTCATTTAACGAAGATCTTCGACGGGTGATGGAGCCAAGAACTACAACAGCTAAGCAAAAATTAAAAGTCATTAATGAACTAAGCAGTGCTGGTGTCCGCATGGGCATTATGATGGGGCCGATGATACCGGGGTTGAATGAACACGAGATGCAACGCATCATGAAAGAAGCGAGGGATAACGGCGCCACTTTCACAGCTTACACATTTATCCGCCTGAATGGCGCTATCAAATTTTTATTTCACGACTGGCTCTATAAAAATTTCCCTGACAGAGCCGATAAGGTTTGGCATCATATTGAACATTCACACGACGGCAAAGTAAATGACAGCCGATGGGGAGTGCGAATGAGAGGCGAAGGCCCTATTGCAAAACTGGTGGCTGATCAGTATAAAAAATATGGAAAGCTGTATGGCATGAATGCGGAAGAGTGGAGTTTGGATAGGAGTTTATTCAGAAGGCCGGGGCAGCAGGGAAGGTTGTTTTGAGAAAAATAGATTTATTTATAGCTTTAGGCAACAGACCTTATCATGGCATACAAAGATTTACACGAAGAACCATTTGACGAAACAACTATCGCAAAGCTTGAGATTTTTGAAGATTATGCACAGGCTTGGATACCTACATTCGTAATGAGTAATGCTGCTTCAATAAGCATTTTTGATTTTTTTGCCGGCACTGGATATGATAAAAAAGGGACTGAAGGTAGTCCAATAAGAATCTTAAATAAGATTAAAGAGCAATTATCAAATATTTTTCAAAGACGAGTGGAAATTAATGTTCATTTTAATGAATGGAACCCGCAGAAAAAAAATAGATATAAGTTTGAAATTCTCAAAGAAGCCTGCAACGATTATTTGGATAAAAACCAAGATGTAAAAAGAGCTATTAAATTGAATCTGTATAATGAGGATTTTGAGATTCTATTCCCAAAATTATTACCGGAGATTAAACAGAATCCAAGCTTAGTTTATTTAGATCAGAATGGTATAAAATTTTTATCGGACAAATATTTTTTGGAATTGGAAAATACAAGACAAACTGATTTCTTATACTTTCTATCTGCGTCTTATTTCTGGCGTTTTGGGAAGAGTGAGGAATTTAAAGTTCATTTGGATATTGACATGGATGCAGCTAAAAGGGACCCTTATAAGTTTATCCATCGTAATATTATCGATCAAATTCGAAAAAGGTTACCCCAAAAAACAGAATTGAAATTGTATCCATATACTTTAAAAAAAGGAGCCAATATTCACGGAATCATTTTTGGAGCTTCACATCCTAGAGCAGTAGATAAGTTTTTAGCAATTGCATGGAAAAGAAATGAAGTAAATGGTGAAGCAAATTTTGATATAGATGATGACAAAGGTAAGTTGCAAATGTCAATGTTTGAAGGTAAGCGATTAACAAAAATTGAAAAGTTTAAACAAAATGCGAAAGAAAAATTATTATCGGGTGAGATTGACAACAACTTTGGAATGCTTAACTATGCTTATCAGGAAGGACATATTGGTAGCCACGCAGCTGATTGTTTGAAAGAAATGAAAAGAAATAGGGAAATAGATTACACTGGCAATTCCCCTCTAGTAACGTATGAAAATGTATATAAACTCAAAAGACTAATTCACTATAACAAATAACTATGGCTCAATCCTCAATCGAATGGACCGAAATGACCTGGAACCCAACTACAGGCTGCAACAAAATTTCTGCGGGTTGCAAATATTGTTATGCTGAGGTAATGGCTCGTCGTTTACAAGCAATGGGAATAGGGAAATATAAAGATGGTTTTGAACTGCGATTACATCCGGATGCTTTATCTATTCCATATGAATGGAAATCGCCGAAGATAGTTTTTGTCAATTCTATGAGCGATTTGTTTCATAAAGATGTTCCACTCTCATTTATTCAAAACGTTTTTACAACTATGAATGAGAATCCTCAGCATACTTTCCAGGTATTGACAAAACGCTCAGATATTTTACTGAAATATCATAAAGAACTTAACTGGACACATAATATCTGG
Organism: Chitinophagaceae bacterium; assembly: GCA_035550155.1. Classification (GTDB taxonomy): domain Bacteria; phylum Bacteroidota; class Bacteroidia; order Chitinophagales; family Chitinophagaceae; genus UTBCD1. The sequence continues at coordinate 10,480 of DASZPW010000363.1, forward strand.
ATGGGAGTTTCTGTGGAGGATGCCAGGGTAAAACACCGTATAGATGATCTCCGTAAAACAAATGCTAAAGTAAAATTTCTTTCTTGTGAACCCTTGATTGGCCCATTGTATAGAATCAACTTGAAAAAAATTGATTGGGTAATAGTTGGTGGCGAAAGTGGGAGAAAACCAAGGCCAATGGATGTTAATTGGGTATTGGATATACAAGAGCAATGTGAAAACAAAAAAGTGCCTTTTTTCTTTAAGCAATGGGGAGGAACCAATAAAAAGAAAACTGGCAGAATACTTAAAGGAAGAACCTATGATGAGATGCCGCCGATCGAGCAGTATGAGACTGTGGAATTGTGACATCAATCCGATTCCAATTCCAGCAACAACAATTTATCCTGGTACAGTAGCAGCTTTTTATTTTTTACTTCAAAACGATTCATTTTTGTTAGCGCTGTGAAAAAATCATTTTCGGTTTGCTGTATTCCTTCACAATACATCTGCGTGGAGATAACTTGAGAAATACGGATTTGGTTACCTTTAATGGAAAGTGTTCCGCCAAAACTGTTACAACCACCACTTCCTCCTGCACT
>DASZPW010000364.1:0-4503 GCA_035550155.1 Chitinophagaceae bacterium
TTGCTGCGTATTTTATAGCTCCCGATCATTCTCCTTTTGCCAATCGCATCATTCTTGAGATCGGCGGAAGAAAACCCGGATTTCAGCAGGAATTCATTAAAGTGAAAAAAGAAAAAAATGTAATTGCTCCCGGATTTTTCAGACAACTGTTTTCCGGAAAAGAAGATGCTTACTATTATGTTCCAATCAATAGCTATGAAAAAAATAATGACAGCATCATTGTTCAAAAATATATTGATGAAAAACTCAGCGAGCGACAGGCCTATGCTTTATCACAATTAGCGCCGGAACCTATCGTCACAAAAAAATTTCTTTTTGGAACCGATAAATATGGCCGTGATATTTTAAGTCGTATCATTATCGGTACAAGAGTAAGTCTCAGTGTTGGTTTGATCACCGTGATCATTTCACTAAGTATGGGTTTAATCCTTGGATCACTGGCCGGTTATTACAGAGGGAAAACCGATAACATCATCATGTGGTTCATCAATGTGATCTGGAGCATTCCAACATTACTTCTTGTATTTGCTATCACACTTGTTTTGGGAAAAGGCTTCTGGCAAATATTCATTGCTGTCGGACTTACGATGTGGGTGAATATTGCAAGATTGGTAAGAGGACAGGTACTGAGTGTAAGAGAACTGGAATATATCGAAGCGGCGAGGGCATTGGGTTATTCTGATTTCAGAACCATTGCACGGCATATATGGCCAAATATTATGGGACCGGTGATGGTAATCGCAGCGTCTAATTTTGCATCGGCGATCATCATCGAAGCTGGTTTGAGTTTTTTAGGAATTGGCGTTCAACCGCCGCAACCCAGCTGGGGCTTAATGATCAAAGAAAATTATAATTTCATTATTACTCAAAACCCGATGTTAGCATTAGCCCCTGGCTTCGCTATCATGTTGCTGGTACTTGCATTTAATTTATTAGGAAACGGATTAAGAGATGCACTGAATGTTCGGGGAAAAAGTTTTTCCTAATCAATCGCCAAAACAAATTATTCAGGTAAAGATTTTATTCCATTTTTTACACTAGTAATTCCGGAAGTAATATTGCCATCCACAACTATCAATACCGATACACATAAAAAGAAAATACTTCCGATCTTATCTGTTTCGATCAGGTCGCTCAGAAAATTCACCACGATCAGCATAAAGATAATAGCACCTGCAGTAGCTGCAACTGTTTTATAGAACGTATCGCTCGTCCGATGATATATTCTTTGTGCATAATACAACATGGCTCCGATCAGCAAGAGAAAAAATATCAATCCCGGAAGGCCTTGTTCAATGGTGATGAGCAAAAAATAATTATGTACAGTGGAGTGTTCTTTGTTATCACTCACCCATGTTTTAAAAGCAGGAATAGCATACGGTTTGTAGTTATAATAAAACGTATTGGGGCCATATCCCGTAAGCCAATTATCTTTTACCATCCTCACTCCGGCGATCCAGCGATAGAATCGTTCCTCTGTAGAAACATCTTTCAACCTATAGGTAGCAATTAAATGCTCCCGGAAATCTTTATGAAAAACGGTGGTTTTAAAATCCGGTGCATATTGAAGATAGCGGTCATTACTTTTTGCCCAGAATAAAAAACCAAGACTTATAATTATTGCTGCAACAAATGAGATGAACAATAGTTTTCTTCGGATCAACCAGTATGCAATAAGCCCCGCTATCAAAGCCAGCCAGGCGCCTCTCGAATATGAAAAGAATAACGCTGTTAATAAAATAAGTATAGCTATCGAAAGAAGTAATCTGATTTTTTTTGAGTTAGCCAGTCTGTAAAATGCAGCAAACAAAGGAATGATGCAGACCAGCATGGCCGAATAATTCACATGATTTCTAAAGAATGGCTGAGCCGCATCATTAATATCAGCAAAACGAAAATTGTAGCCGCAATGACGAACTACTATTATTGATGTGACGACAAACATCGCAGCAGCAATAACTATCGCTGCAATTTTTATCGCATTTTTATTTTTGAATACGATCAGCGGCGCCAAGACAAAAGCTCCGAGATACCAGCATTTCGCCAGGAAAAATTTAGCCGAGATAAAATGATCCGTCGAAAAAAGAACTGTGATCAAGGTCCACGCAATTGAAAAAAACAAAAAGATCAACAGCGGATGACGATGATAATTTTTAGTGACTGTTCCAGGTTTATAAATAAAATACAATGAAAACAATGCCGCCGTGATCAGCATCAGGAATTCATCAGGAATATCAGTGCCTAATTCAGCGCTAAAATGATATTCTGCCGAGAAAGGAAGTGTGGCCAGCAATAAAAAAAAAAGAACATTGATATGCTGCCAGCTGAAATAACTTAACGCTATTCCAAAAGGAACAGCCATCCAAAAATATTCTCCTGTAAAAACAGCAGGCAACAGGAACGCAATAAACAATCCTGCAAATATCCAGAAGACAGATTTGCTCTTATCGGCGGTAAGGATCACTGTAGCAGTTTTTTTCTTCTCTCGAGGATCAATGCGATGGCAAGTGCAAACAGAAAGCTAAGAACCAGGGTCGCAATCAGTATCTCTATGCGTTTCGGTTTATCCGGCTTCAATGATGGCCTTGCCTTTTCTACCAGCAGCAATGCAGGAGGTTTATTATCCACCATCAGTTGATATTCCCCGATCAATTGCTGGTATTTCTCCAATTGACTTTTCAATATTCCCAAACCAAAAGTATCTGTCTTTTTATCCGCCACTGCTTGCATGAGCTGAATTGAATCTTTGATCTTTTTCATTCCCGCTTTTAAATCATTCAGCGCAGCAGTATTGCTTTCACTTTGCACATCCTGGTGAATGGATTGTATTTTATCCATGAGCGCATTGGCCAATTGCGGAGCAAGATCTTTATCTGTATCCCAAACTTTCACTTTCAATTCTCCATACCCGCTTTTTTGAACTTCCGTATTACATTTCAGCAACTCCGCCGATTTTGCTCTTGCTTTTTCTTTTTGATCATGTATTTTATAATGATCATATAAATTGAACTGATCCGTAACAGCGAGATAAATGGTGTCCAGTTGCCCGGTACCAACCATTACATCTAATTCATCCGGAGAGCCGAGATTGGAATATAACGCTTCAATATTCTCACTGAAGATCCTGGATTTATCGGATGCAATACCGCTTGCTGGTACTGCTGTTGCAACAGAAAGATATTTTGATGGTTTTAAAAAAACAACGATCCCCGCAGCTATTACAGCAAGCAAGACCATCGCCAGTATCTGCTTCCACCATTTTGATAAGAGGTAAAAAAAATCAGGCATAAAAATTTATTTAAACTCTGTTTTTTGGAATGATCTGAGCCAATGCCGCCATTGTTTCAATCCTGATGCAACTAATGCTGCCATCGAGATCAACACCACACCTGCGATCAGCCACAAAGGATTTATTGGAAGTTCTTTTCCCCAATAAAGAAAACCGGACAGGATCGCAGCAGTAAAAATATAGATAATGATGGAGCGAATATGAATATTAACTGCTGATTTTTTCCATACATACAACAAAACGGCAATACCACAAGATCCCTGGCTGGCTAATGCTGCATAACAACTGCCCAGTGCTCCCAATGATGGTATCAGCAATAAATTAAGTGTGCTATTGATCACAACTGCAAAAAATGTGATGTAACAAAATGAAACGATATGGCCTGTAGCCGTCATTACAGTGCCATATATCTGAACCAATGAATAACCGATCAAAGCCGGCAAACATAATTGCATTACCTGGATTGCATCCGTTGCATCATGATGATACAACACTTGCTGGATCCATGGAGCGAGGAAAAAAGCAATACATGCAATTGCAATTGAAAACAGGACCAGGAAATGACGGCCCGATAATATAACTGCTGTAATATTTTTTCTTTCGCTCCATCGACGGGCTATGTAAGGAAGCAGGAAGGATGCTAACAACACACCGATCATATTTGCAGCATCGAGCAAGCGGTACGCTGCTGCATAAATTCCTGCTTCATGTGCTCCGTTTTTATGAATTCGTTCCAATAAAAAACCATCCAGCCGGTAATGAACTGACATCAACAAGAGAATGATAGCAAAAGGAAACGCTGAGCGGAATATCCTTTTTTGAAAAAAAGCTGTTTTACCTACTGTAAAGCGAATTCCTCTTTTTAAAATAATGATCCATGCAGCAAGCATGGCCAGCAGACTACAGCTAACCTGCACAAGTAAAAAACGATCAATGGTCATTTCGCCAAATACAAGCGGGAAATAAAGAAGGCTGCCGCAAAAAATGATCATGAGCGTTTTATCGAGTACAGAAAGCCATGCATCGGTGCGAAACCATTGATGAGCTGTGATCACACCCCGAAAGAAAACAAACAGCGATTGAAACGCCTGGATAAACATGACACCGAATAGAATATCCCAACGCTGAATATGTGTGATCCATGCAGTGAGAGATACCACCGCCACGTAAAATAAAAGAAACAGGAATTTTATAAGCAAAAAATTTCCGGCATG
>DASZPW010000365.1:0-6187 GCA_035550155.1 Chitinophagaceae bacterium
TTCAAGTAAAGCAGAAACTGTTGTTTTTGTTTTGGTTGATGATAAGTTGGCAGGATACATCGCACTGGCAGATGCGATAAGGCCGGAAAGTGCAGATGCGATCAGAGTATTTAAGAAAAATGGTATTAAAGTATTGATGGCAACCGGTGATAATGAAACAGTGGCAAAGGCTGTATCTGATGAATTAGGCTTGGATGGATATTATTCAGAAGTTCTGCCACACCAAAAAGTGGAAATAGTAAAAGAATTGCAAAGCAAAGGTGAGTTTGTTGCTATGACAGGCGACGGAGTAAATGATGCACCAGCATTGGCACAATCCGATGTAGGTATTGCAGTAGGTTCCGGAACAGATGTAGCTGCAGAAACTGCCGATATTATTTTGGTAAACAGCAATCCAAAAGATATTGCTAATCTAATTCTCTTCGGAAAAGCCACTTATAAAAAAATGGTGCAGAACCTGGTTTGGGCAACAGCGTACAACAGTTTTGCCATTCCATTGGCTGCAGGTGTTCTTTATTCAGCAGGATTTGTTTTAGGCCCGGCAGTAGGTGCAGTGTTTATGAGTTTAAGTACAATTATAGTAGCGATTAATGCACAACTTTTGAAAAAGCAGATAAATAAATAGGATAGATCATTCCTTTTAACAGATTATTAATTAATGCTGTCGTCATTATTATTTAAGTATTTGCTTAAATATTAAATATTGAGCTACCTTTGCCTTTCAAATCTTTTTAAGAATGGCTAACGACACTTGCATCAGGGTACAGGCAGATATAGAACAAATTAAAAGTTGCCGTCAAAAACTAATAGCCAATGCCCGTTCATTTTCACTGCTTGGTCAGATTCTTGCATTGGCCGGAAACGAAGTGCGGTTGAAAATTATCTATCTGCTGGAAGAAGAAAATGAACTTTGTCCCTGTGACCTAAGTGATATATTGGGTATGAGCAATCCTGCAATTTCTCAGCACTTACGAAAATTGAAAGACGGCAACATTATTGAAGCCAGAAAAGAAGGACAAACAATTTTCTATTCATTGCATAAAGAGCATTTAAAAATATTGCGACCATTTTTTAAGATCATTAATCAACAAAACTTAACAACACAACCTGCATGACAACTAAAACAAAAAATAGTAAAAGTTGGTTAGCAGGAATTTTTGCCGCTGTTGCTGCTTCACTTTGTTGCATCACTCCTGTTTTGGCTTTTTTGGGTGGGGCAAGTGGTTTGGCTTCTTCCTTTTCATGGATTGAACCTTACCGTCCCTATTTAATCGGTTTGACAGTTGCAGTTTTTGCTTTCGCCTGGTATCAGAAATTGAAACCTATAAAAAATGTGGATTGCGAATGTGAAACAGACAGTAAAAGATCATTCCTGCAATCAAAGCGGTTTTTAGCTATCGTTACTGTTATTGCAGGTCTGTTAATTGCCTTTCCCTACTATGCCAAAGTATTTTATCCTAAGCCTCAGGTGACAAAAGTTATTGTAGTTGACAAAAGCGATATCCGGCAAGCGGAATTTAAGATAAAAGGTATGACTTGCGAAAGCTGTACAGAACATGTGAACAGTGAAATATCAAAAGTCAATGGCGTTTTAGAATTCCAAACTTCTTATGAAAAAGCAAACAGCACGGTAAAATTTGACAACAGCAAAACTTCTATTGACAGTATTGCTTCGGCAATTAAAAGCACAGGATACAAAGTAATTTCACAAACAGTAATTAACAACTAATGGAAAAAAGTATCATACTTCAATCAACTATTACATGCCCTGTTTGTGGACACAAACAGGAAGAAACAATGCCCACAGATGCCTGTCAGTTTTTTTATGAGTGTACAAACTGCAAAACCAGACTGAAACCTAAAGAAGGTGACTGTTGTGTATTTTGTAGTTACGGTACTGTTGCCTGTCCACCGATACAGATGAATAAATCTTGTTGTAAATAAAGCTACTTGTAAAAACATTTGCTTTCCCATATCTCTAAACATACTGTCACACCACTTCGCTGACAACTGACAATCCGATTAAAAAAATAAAATAAACTGCAAAGATAGCACCGGCACAAAGCCAACGCTTCGCAGCATAAACACAAGCCCAACTCACAAGGCCATCATTTATACTGCAACCCGCAATCCCGGATGCTGTTAGAGAGCAGTTATTTTATTTTTTCATTTTTAATCGTTTTGTTATGTCAGTTCTTATTCAGCGTTGGCTTGTTGGCAGCATCTGGGTTAGCTGCTGGTTCGTTTCGCCTGGTGTGTTTGTTTTTTCATCACAGTTAGGCCATTCATTTACTTCTTCATGTCAGCCTCCTTGGTAGGGGGCTTTCTTTTTTTTATTGAATGAATTGGATGAAAGAAAACCCATCGCACAACTCCTTGCTTCTTTTCCCTTCGCACAGAACCCACGCTTCGCCGGTAAATAGGTGTTCGTCATTCGTCGTCAGCAAGTAGATATGCCAAACCATTGCATCAGTAGCAATAAAATTGTTTATTACACTTTTATGGTATTGCTGCACATGCAATGCCCTTCGGGCTGCTACGCAGGTTTGTCATACTACTTGCAGTTCCTCCTCATTCCTCACGGCAGCTACTGTGTCCTTCACGCCTCTTCGTTCATTTCTTCCTACGTTCCGCTTCATTACACCTTGTTCGCAGCTATGTATTTGCTTCAAGGCCGGGCATCCCTTTTGCCCTGGCACAAATCAATGCACATGGAATGCACCAGCCTTTCCGCAAGCCAGCCCTACAATACTCACCGGGTTCCATTTCGCTGCACTACGTCATACATTCACTTCAGTAGCGTTCAGTCCACCCGCTGCCCATAATTGGCTCGCCTTGCGTACCCATTTCGGCTGCGTTCACCTTGCGGATGCTAATTGCTCATGTCGTACCTCCATTTCGCAAAGCACCGCTAAGTTTCACTTGCTTAGTTCAGCCGCCTCCGTACCCTGGCGGGAAATTTACTGCGGCGGCTTCCTAAGTAGGCAGCATCGTTGCCAGCCCCTTAGCCTGGCTTCTTTTACATTGGCTCGAAAAGGGGCTGTCACTTTACTGCTGCCCCCTCATGGGTGCTCGCAGGCACTTCCGTTCGTTCCTCTCTCCAGTGCCTTATGGCGGCTCGCCACCTACGCTACAGTGTGGTCAAGTGTGCCACACGGCTTAGCTTCTTTTTTGCCGCAGGCGCTATTACCTTTTGCCAACGCACAGGAAACGTTTCCACAATTAGCATCAGTTTGAAAGGGAGTAAATACATTTGCTAAAATGATTAGCATTGCCTTTCTATCGGATTACTATATGGCTGAAGAATAAACGGAAACCCTTGCAAGGGATCCGGCAAATTGATCAATTCAATATTGACGTTGTATTTAACATGGTTAAGAAAACAGCACATTCCAAAATAAACAGTTCTCTCATTCAGGATATAGAAGTTGCCATGTTACCGAAAAACAGTACCGCAGTTATTAATCACCTTAACCGTCTCCACAGGAAGAATCCATAAAAGAAAATCAAAAAAGTACAGCAAGTTAGTCGGCTGGCACAGCCCCGTCCTTTAAAAAAACAAGGAACTACGGCATAAACACAGCCCAGCCGCACAATGCCCTCATTTATTCCGTTCCTCCTTGTTTTTTTAGCCACGCCGCCTGATGTGATTGCTTTCTTTTTTTCTCTTTTTTCTTTTAAAATAAATTTTATTACGATGAAAAATGCAAATCACTTCTTCGGTTCTCACAACGGTTCCGAAAACTTTTACCGGCACAATCTTTCGGGATTGATTTATACTGACAGTGTAAAAGAACTGGCTGAAGGATGCCAGGCATATTGGCTGATTAATTTAATAATATGTCACCAATGCGAAACACAAGTAAGGAAAGAATCTTTCCAGGTGTGGGATTTAAAACGGACTCAGGAAAATGTGTTTTCTATCCTGGCTACAGATGGAAACCACAACCGGGTAACCAGTCAGGAGATTCCGTTCAGTGACTTTCCTTATGATCTGGCTACAATTTGGTTGGTAGATGGATGCCTGATGTTGCCAAGTGAGTATTAAAAAAAGGCGGTCAGCAATGGCCGCTTATTTACAATCCCGACCGGGACAGATGAATGAAGACTGCTTTTGTCGACGTGTATTTTAATAAGCAAAGATAGCTACGGCAACCAACCGCACAGGCCCGATGCAAAAAACCAAAAGACTACGGCATAAACACAGACCTGCCACTCATAGCCATCTTTTATTCCGTTTCCTTTTGGTTTTTTGTTTGCCTTCGCTGGTGAGATGCTTATAAAATCACTTATTATGCAAAAGCAGCTTCGTATCATCACCAATCGCCGTTTGGCAGTTTGTCCATTCAGCCGGTCCCTTTTTCAGCCTGTTCCTGTTGTTCCTTCCTTTGCGTTCAGCAGGCACTTGGGCAGGCGTTTCATTTGTTATCGCTATTCGGGCTCCCGGGTTTTTCCTTTGGGTGCTTCCGGTTGGTATCTTCATTGTTCACCATCCGGCCGCCGTTGTCTTTCAGCATTGCCCTTTTAGGGCTTTGCTGACATAAATAAGCCCCGCCAGGAATGGCAGGGCTTTCGGACTGAAAGAATGAACTATTTGAAAGTCTTATGATCCACTTACTTTAACCAGCGATAAGGCGTTATAAGCGCCGTTTTTAAGCGGGTACATCTGACCATTAACTTGCTGGTAGAACTCGATACCAAGTGCCAGAAATAAGGGCTTAGTGCTGTTTGCGGTGACTGCATTAGTCAATGTTAAAACAGCAGTCGCTGTAGTATCCCAGGGCAGTATGGCTGATTCGTTTGAATCCATTACGAAAGTTTCGCTTTCAAAATCAATCTCTGCACCGGCAGAAACAATTTTGAAATGGGTTGTTCCACCCGGTGCTGCAATCATGTTCAGCGGAACAAATGATGGAATGTTTGCTTCCAGCGTTCCGGCTACCCGGTCAATAGTGGAAGTGTAAGGAGCATACAAAGTAGTTCCCAATTTACCACTGATGTTGAACTCAAAACCCTGAAGCAATTCAGCTTCACCGTCAATAACATTTCTTTGACCACGGGGATTTGTTGCATCAGCCTGGACAACTTCAACCATTTTCTGAGTGAGACGGCTGACCATGCGGCTGTCAGAAGCATTTTGCAACATTGCACGGATTGCATTACGTAATAGTTTACCGGCTTTACCAGCCCTCCCAAATTCTTCACCGTTTTCACGGGTCCTTTGAAACGCCGGATCAGTGGCAATCTTTTCAGCAGATACACCGCCTTTTTCTCTTGCCAGGTATCCGTCCTGAGTTGATTTGTAAAACGTAATTCCGCCAATCGTACCATCCAATTTGATAATACCTTTTTGCTTTGCCATAACTTAATTTTTAAAAGTTTTTAATAGAATATCGTATTTGACAATAAAATTAGACTGTCGTGTGTGGTATTTGAAATGTTCACTTCCGTTCCTGCCGTTATGTGCATATTGTTCCATCATGTGTTGTTATTTCCATGATAAAAAAGAAGTAAATTTGTAGCGTCTTTACTCCGTACCTGAAGCATAGATAAAGTATGGATAGAGTATTAAACAGTTAATTGAAATGGAACGAGTTTGTATTTATCCAAAGGATGTACAGATTGTAACCGGCAAAAGCGAAAGATGGGGCAGAGAAGTGATCAAAAAGATTAAATCTCATTACTCAAAGGAACCTCATCAATTGGTATCTATTGAGGAGTTTTGCCAGTATACAGGCTTACCTGTGCAGACCGTGAAGGAAAAACTAAGAGCATAAATTGAGGGGCTTAAAAGCCCTTAAAATGCGTATCTTAGCTTAGAGCAGTAAAGGAAATGTGAGAGTGCAAAAGATGTTTGAAGCGAGACTTTTCCGAGACCTGCAAGGATTGAAAGTTTGAAACCCTTATTACTAAACGAATTGAGAGAAAGGTTCAAGACCCTCTCTCTCCGCCAACAGTTATTTCACCAGGTTAAACTTACTGAAAAGGCCGGCAAAAAGATATTTGCCGGCCTTTTTTGATTTGCATTGAATGGAAGTCATTTTTTGATAGTGTCCAGCACGTTTGACAGATCTGTAATCATTTGTAAATATTTTTCTGTTTTCCCGCGTTCGGTTTCGCAGTTCACGTACCGGACCTTTTTTTTACCATAGTAAACACTCAGCGATCCATCATCCACACAGTTTTG
>DASZPW010000366.1:0-7971 GCA_035550155.1 Chitinophagaceae bacterium
TACAAACTGCTTACACCAAAAGTGATCTTGTGTTTATTACTGGCAAAATAATTGAAATCCGCATTCAGCTTATATTGATTGATGGAATAAATGTGTGTAAATGCGTTCACAGGATTATTATATCCTTTTATTTTATAATCATAATGATCAACGCCTGCTGTGAACACAGCATAAAATCGTGTATTGAAATTATGCTTCCAGCTGATATTTCCATTCCCGTTTTTATATTGATAAGATGTGTCGTTATTCAGATTAAATTTATCATTGCTGAAATACCCGTTCACATAAAAATTGTTATTGTCATTTATTTTATGGTTGACATGAATCGTTGCATCCTGGAATGAGGCTCTGCTCTTTTTGTATTCATCCGGCAATAATTTAAAAATCCAGTTAGAATACGTGGTCCTGGCGCCTGCTGCGAAAGTTGTTTTTTTATCAATAGGTCCGTCAACGGTTAGTTTACTTGTAAGTGGCCCGATCCCTGCGGCGCCATTTATTTTTTTATCATTCCCGTCGAGAGAAGTAATATCAAGTACCGAAGAAATGCGGCCGCCATACCTGGCAGGGATATTTCCTTTGTATAGCGTTACATCTTTTACAAGATCTGCGTCAAAGGAAGAAAAGAATCCGAAAAGATGAGAAGGATTATAAATGTTGAGCCCATTGAACAGGATCAGGTTCTGATCCGTAGCGCCACCTCTCACATTTAAACCTGTACTTGCTTCACCCACTGATTTTACGCCGGGTAATGTAAGAACAGTTCTCAAAACATCCGCTTCGCCCATTACAGCCGGCACTTGTTTGATTGCAATTATGTCAATCTTATCCATCCCCAATGTTGTGCTGCGTACATTTTTTTCCTTGCCACTTTCTATCACTACTTCTTTTAACTGCATCACTTTTTCATCCATATTGATATCAAACTTACCTTCCGAATAAAGCAACACTTGTCTCTTGGTATCAAACATTCCCGCTGAAATGATATTCAGCGTATGCCTCCCTGCGGGTAATGTGATCGAATAATATCCAAACTGATCGCTGCTGACCTGTACACGGGGATTGTTTGTATAAATCAGGGCACCGGAGATTGATTCCCCTGTTTGAAAATCCCTGATATAGCCGGCAATATTTACAGCGCCTTTTCCACCCAATCCTTTTTTGACGCCAATTTCAAACAACTTGTTCTCGATAGTCAGATCCATATTTGCCCTTGGATTTGCTTTAACCGGCTGATTCGAATTATTCAAATCTTCTCTGTCACTTTTGGCTACAATTTGGGTTGTATCATTTTTGCCATTAAAAAATCCGGGCGGAAGTTTGGTAGCCACAGTAAATCCTTTGGTAACAAAGATGTTCCCATCATTGTCCATCGCATAATGAAATTTTGTTCGCTCGAATATCTTATCAAGGACTGAAGTGATATGAGCATTTTTTACGGCAATTGTAATTAACAGGCTGTCTACGTCCTTTTCACTATAATAAAAATGAAAATTTGTTTGCGATTCAACCTTTTGAATAAATTCTTTAAAGCTTATCCGGTTGAAATCTCCGGTAATGAGATCATCTTCTTTTTTCTGTGCAACTGTTTTTATTGAAAACAAAAACAAACAACAAAAAAATATACAGGTTATCTTACGTATGTTACTGGCCGATCTCATCATAAAATTCAACTGCTTTCTTTATTGAATTTTCAAAATCGTTCTTTTTGATTTTAACATGATTGTGCCGAAGCATTTTCTTCAATGGCTTTCGTTTATCTGATAACACCCGAAATATATCTTTTGAATTGCTTACAGGATAGTAAGTATCGTTTTTAAAAATGAAAAAATGATCCTGCGATGTAAAGAGTTTAAACACGACATAATTTTCAATAAGATCGGACATGACTTTTTTCCTTAGGGCAAGCAGTTGAACGTGGCCATCGTATAATACATTATAGAATCCCGCATACCCAAGGTGTTTTTTTTCATCTTTATCAAGTTTGATAAACTTATTATTGGATAAACTAAAACTATCCACCGACTCATTATGAAGTACAATGGCAAATCGCCGGTCCGCATTCAAAATAATTAATTCATTTCTGGTCAGGTCATACAACAAACTGACAGAATCATATTTCTTCCCTTCATAGCAAACCCAACCTTTCGAGAATTCAGCAGAAGCAAAATACGGGTCGCCTTTCATCCGAAAGGCGTAAAACACATATTCTTTACCATTGTAGACCGGCGCATTACTTCCCGTAAACAGATCATAAAGACTGACAGCGTTTTCAATATTGTCTGCTGAAGATGCGTCCTGAGAGTAGGAAACTGATGATATTCCTAAAAAAAATACTACCAGTTTATATATTTGAATCTTAATAAATGGTAGTGGTAATTCCCGATAGCAGGGAATTTTCATTAGTCTGGCTTTACACATAAAATGCAACTGAAAATTTAGTACTAAATTTCCATTCTAAGACAGGAAAAAGAGAATTTTCGACAAACTCACAAATTATCAGACTAAAGGAACAGTTGTATTAATAATATTTCTGGTGTGTGAGCCGATGAGTAGATGTCTAAAATAGTAATGAGAAAAATTACAATCAGCCTGCCATCTTTTTTATCAGTTTTCCCAGCATCATCAAACCATAATCAATATCATCACTCCATGGCTTTCCGAAACTGATCCGGATAAAATTCGAATACCCGGAACTGGTAGAAAATATTTTTCCGGGTACTATTGAAATATGATGTTTGATAGCCTCCGTCCGAAGTTTGAACGCATTGATCTTCTTATTGAGTTCCACCCACAATACAAATCCGCCTTGTGGACGGGAGATCTTGGTATCCTCGGGGAAGTACTGGATGATACCTTGTATGTAACGAAGACATTGTGTATGCAGCGCTTTCCGTAAATTTTTCAAATGATATTCAAATCGTCCATTTTCCAGGAAATGAGCCATCGCTGCCTGTGTAATTGTTGGACAACTGATATCAAGTCCTCTTTTTAATTCTTTCACTTCTTCAAAATATTTTCCTGGTATGGTCCATCCTATCCTGTAACCCGGGGCTAAAGATTTGGAAAGAGAAGAACAGTGCATGACCAAACCTTTTGTATCATAATACTTGCAGGTACGGGGCCGGTTCTTTCCAAAGTATAATTCGCCATAAATATCATCCTCAATCAATGGGATGTTATGTTTGGTAATAATTTCAACCAGTTTCTTTTTCTTCTCATCTGGCAAACAACTTCCCAATGGATTATTAAAATTCGGGACAAAAACACATGCTTTTATCGGAAATTTTTTAATTGCTCTTTCCAAACAATCAAGATCCACTCCTTCTTCTGCACAAGCGGTGATCTCAACCACTTTTAAACCCAACCCCTCGATTGCCTGTGAAATACCAAAATAAGTCGGAGATTCAATTGCGACCGTATCGCCGGGCTTTGTCACTGCTTTCAAACAAATGGTGACTGCTTCCAGGCATCCGGATGTGATCACTATTTCATCAGCATGAATTTTTCCGCCCCAGTTAAACGCCAGCTTTGCGATCTGCTTACGCAATTCAACATTCCCCTGCGTTCTTTCATAACTGATGCAATGATCCTTGCTGTTACGCATTGCATACACCACCGATTTATTTAGTTTGGCGGCAGGCAACAGTGAAAGATCAGGAACTGCCAGTGCCAGGTTGATCACATTGGTGGCAGCCGCTATATCCGTGTAAATCGAAGCGATCATTTCTTTCACACTCACATCATGAGAAATTGGTTCAGGCATGATCTGTTTTGGCAATTCAGGATAGCGACGATGATTGAACCGAACATAGTATCCTGATTTTGGCCTCGATTCGATCAGGCCTTTTCCTTCTAAATGATAATACGCCTGGAATGCTGTTCCCATACTGATACCGTATTCTTCACTCAGCATACGAACAGACGGTAGTTTATCGCCGATCTTTAAAATTTCTTCGGCAATCATTTTTTCTATCCCTTCCGATACCTGGAGGTAGAGATGATCTTCTGCAGTGAAATTATCTTTACGCATGAGCAAATATTACTGTTAAAAAATCTGATACAGTCAAAAATACAGAATCTGAATCTGTTTTTTTGTCAAGATTCACAACATTTTTGTGCCGTGATTCTCAAAAAGGATGAATGGTTCAAAATCACAAGCAACGGAAAAAATTTGGGCCTGTTCTTTTGGAAACATTTTTTTAAAAAGAAGTTGAAACGAAACATCAGATGAAAAAGGAATTAAACAAGGCATATATCGCATTGGCATTAGTAAGTTTTTTCTGGGGCACTACCTATATTGCTTCAAGAGTAGGTGCTCAACATATGCCGGGGCTTTTTATCTCGGGTGTTCGCCAGTTCTCTTCCGGTGTCATACTTGTAAGTTTCTTTTTTCTCAGGGGATATCAATTGCCGGACTGGGCTGTGTTGAAAAAAATATCTGTTCAAGGCTTATTATTGTTGTGTATTGCTAATGGCGCTCTTACATGGTCGCTGGAATATATTGGCAGCGGGCTTGCTGCCATCATCGCAGCGTTAGTTCCTTTATTCATCGCATTATTTACAGTGTGGCTTTCTTCCCGTGCAAAGATCACCCGGTGGATGATCATTGGATTGTTTGTTGGTTTTGCCGGCATACTCACGATTTTTTATGATTATCTCGGGCAGATAGGAAACAGATCATTTGCTTTCGGAGTTGGATTAGCACTGCTTTCTACATTGACATGGTCGTTTGGAACTGTTTATACTTCGAAGCAAAAATTGCCCGTTGATATTTTATTCAATGTTGGATTGCAAATGCTGATCGCCGGCATTGTGCTCCTGATTATTTGTGCCGCAACAGGTAAATATGTAAACCTTGTTGATGCAGGAAGCGCTGCGTGGATCTCGCTGATATATTTAATAACCTTTGGTTCTTTGCTCGCCTACTCTGCTTATGTTTTTGCCGTTAGCAAATTGCCTACAACGCTTGTCTCGATCTATGCGTATATCAATCCCATTGTGGCAGTAGGTTTGGGCTGGTTGTTGCTTCATGAAAAATTAAATGCGAACATGTTGTTGGGGACACTGATCACTTTGGCTGGAGTGTTTCTTGTGAACCGGGAGTATCGAAAATTGAAAGTATAAATGAAAAATAAATTATTCTTAAACAATTAAACTATGGCCTTACAAATCATTACTGCTGATCTTTCCCATGCAGCTATGATCAGCTCAATCGGGAAAAAAGCTTTTCGGGAAGCGTTTGGTCACCTGTTCAACAGCAAAACCGAATTGACCGAATACCTTGAATATACCTATGACCCGGTGAAACTTAACCGAAGCCTTCGCAAAGATGGAAATATTTATTTACTCGCTTTTTGGAATGATACCGCTGTTGGTTTTACAAAAGTGAAAACATTTTCACTCAATTCGCAAATCGAATCGGTATCGCAAATGGAATTGCAAAAGATATATGTGTTGCCGGAATACCATGGTTTGGGAATCGGGCAAGCATTGATGAATGAAATATTGAAATTATCCAAAGAGATCAATCCTGATTATATCTGGCTTGATACGCCTATCAGCAATGCAAAAGCGATCTGCTTTTATGAAAAGAATGGATTTACAAAATGCGGAAAACATTATTTCACCATCGGCACACAGGTGTTCGAATATTTTGTGATGCTACATCCTGTAGCCGTGGAAGAAACCTGTAATTGCTAAAGCATTTAAAAGAACCCAATTAAATTTAAAAATTAAAATTTACCCAAATGGAGCTCACTACAAAAATTCCTGTCCGTCGCACTTCTTATTCAAAGATCAATGAAATTCAAGGCAACGATCTGAAATTTGGAAACGCTATTTCTGATCACATGCTGGTATGTGATTTTAAGAATGGAGAATGGCAACAGCCGCAAATAGTTCCATTTGCCAATCTATCGCTTAGTCCATCTGCGTTGGCGCTTCATTATGGGCAAACGGTTTTTGAAGGAATGAAAGCGTTTCATATGACTGATGGGCGTGTCAATATTTTCCGCATTAATAAACATTACGACCGGTTTGTAAGATCATTGGAACGAATGGCAATGGCAGTTGTTCCCGAAGAACTTTTTACGGAAGGATTGCGTCAATTGATCGACCTCGACAGAGTATGGGTACCCAAAGAAGAAGATCATGCATTGTATTTGCGTCCGTTCGTTATCGCAACGGAAAGTCGCTTCGGAGTAAAAATATCAGACGAATATCGTTTCATCATTTTCACCGGGCCTGTACCTATGGCATATGTCAATCCCATTAAAGTGAAAGTAGAGACGAAATACGTTCGTGCTGCAAAGGGCGGAACCGGTTTTGCAAAATGTGGTGGCAATTATGGCGGTTCATTTTATCCCACACAATTAGCAAGAAAAGAAGGATACGACCAGGTGTTATGGACCGACTCAAAAGAAAATAAATACATTGAAGAATCAGGAATGATGAATGCGATGTTCGTCATTGATGGAAAAATTATAACGCCGCCACTATCGGATTCTATTCTTGATGGTGTGACAAGAGATTCAATTTTGACATTAGCAAGGGACAATAATATCCCTGTAGCAGAACGTCCCATCAGCATTGATGAATTAGAAAATGCATTTCACAATAAAACGATCACGGAAGCAGCAGGCATCGGCACTGCAGCAGTAGTGGCTCCTATCGGAGTGATCCATTTGAATGAGATCGATTTTCATTTGCCGGAGTATAGCCATGAATCTGTTTTTTATAAATTAAAACAGCAATTAGAATCGATCCGCACCGGCCGTTCAGCTGATATGCATAGATGGAACTGCATCCTGTAAATGCTTTCAGATGGTTGTGTGGGGCTGGCTCATTGGGGCCAGCCTTTTTATTATTAACAGATACACTTATCTATTTCTTCTTAATTTCATTCTTCAAAATGTTTTTTATGCGACCGATCAAACTTTTTCTTTCTGCAGTTTTACTTATTTGCTCTGTAGTAGCCATCTCTCAAACTCCATCGTTCATCAGAGACAGTTTGGATAGTTATATTGACAGGGGAATGAAGCAATGGCAAATTCCGGGACTGGCCATAGCCGTTGTAAAAGACGGAAAAGTAGTGGTGATAAAAGGATATGGCGTTCGGGAATGGGGAAAAGAAGATAAAGTAGATGAAAATACTTTGTTCATTATCGCATCCAATTCGAAATTATTTACCGGTACTTCATTGGCGAACCTGGATTATGAGAAAAAAATTTCTCTCAATGATAAAGTAACACAATATATTCCCTGGTTTCGTTTGTATGACAGCAATGCCACCCGCATGGTCAATATCCGTGATTTGCTTTGTCATCGCCTGGGAACTAAAACGTTTCAGGGCGATTTCACTTTCTGGGATTCTAATCTTCCGAAAGATTCCATCATCTGGAAAATGCGTTACCTGAAACCACCGGGAGTGTTTCGCCAGGATTTTGGCTATTGCAATTCCGCATTCATGCTTGCCGGAAGAATACTGGAAAAAGTAACCGGGGATAGTTGGAATGATTATGTGCAACAAAATATTCTTACTCCACTTGGAATGACGAACACATATACCAACACTGCCGGCATAGCACAAAGAAATAATATAGCGGTACCGCACACGAATCAATTCAGCAGCATCACTCCGATTCCTTATGACCAGGTGGATAATCTTGGACCCGCTACCAGCATGGTGAGTTGTGTGAAAGATCTGAGCAAATGGTTGATGATGCAATTAGACAGCGGACGTTATGAAGGAAAAAGAATTTTGCCATGGCCCGTAATACAAAAAACAAGAGATGCTAATACCGTTATAGGTAGTCGCAAGTCTCCGGGATTTCCAATGCACATGCGTATGTATGGCCTCGGTGTGTTTATGACAGATTATGCAGGCAAGCAAGTATTCTGGCACACCGGCGGCGCTTTCGGCATGGTGACCAATGTTTGTTTTGTGCCCGAAGAAAATTTAGGCATCACTAT
>DASZPW010000367.1:0-4959 GCA_035550155.1 Chitinophagaceae bacterium
GGGGAAGCCTTGATATATTTACCCAGTGTTGCCAGGAAAGACGAATTTACCATGGGACAACCGGCGCTTTCACAAATCAAATTGGGATAAGTTTCTGATTCCGGAACAGAAGTATAGGAGTGTAAAACAATGGCCCGCTCAAAGGCATTGCTGTTGCTACTATCCAATCCATATAATTTATAGGCCAGTCCAAAAGCGCCGAAATACGAATAGCCGATCTTATATTTTCCCAACGACGTCATGGCGCTATTGGGAACATTTGAAAACTGTAAAGGCTCATTCGCAAAACGTGGTGCAGAACCGTAACCATGTGCCACCATAGAGGAATACTCCAGCGAATCCTTTTTCATGTTGTAAACGAAAAAACGTTTTTTCCCGGAAGGGAGTGACATATCAACCAAAAAACAATAATCAGTATTGAAATGATGAGATCTTGCATACTCTTTCAGTGAGGAAGCCTGAAATTTTAGTCGATCCAGCGCTATCTTATACCTGAGATCGATAAGATCGGCTAAAGAATCATTATCAGGGGAAAATGCACCGTTCGCTGAAGTGATTTCCGTGCTTGCAATTATGTTGGGGTGAGCTATATTTTTCGCACTGCTTTTATCAAAAGTAAATGCGATCAAAAAAGTAAGTATGGCTAAGAATTGTAAGACTGGTTTCATGGCTTTTTTACTTATCACAAAGTTACTGCTTTTAAATGCGAATTAAATCCTGATGACATTGCCTGGAAAAGCATTTAATAAATTATTAACTGCAATTGCTCCTCAGTGAAAAACTGATAAAAAACAAATTAACGGATAACAAGGGTCATAATTCATCAATAATAATTATCGCAAAATTTGCATAATAAAAGATGCGGAATAAACCTCTTTTCCACAAATTTATTTTCAAACCAGCCCAATGGCTGGCAAGGGGGATGATTTTTTTATGTTCTTTGTTGTCAGCACTCTCTTCTTTTTCACAGGAGGGTTTGGACTACGAAACTGCGAGATCCAATTTGGTGAATACTTTAGAAGCAAGATTTATTGATAAAACGTTTTCACAAAATATTGAAGAATTTTATTTTACTACCTGCGACTCTTTAATCAATGCTCATATTGTTATTGAAGACCGACCTATCCGTGATATACTTTTAAAATTGTTTGTCACCTGCCAGGACAAATTAAGATCCCGTTCTATTTCCATACTTCGCATTCCGGCACTTAATAATTTTTTTCTTCAGACGATACAATTATATCCAAAACAGCCGATCAATAAATTGTTTCGGCAAATAGGGATTACTCAAACCAGCATTCTGCAGTCTGCATTTGACGGCCTCGCCCTGGGTGATAGCATTACTACTTTCGTTAACCTTCGGGATATGCTGAACTTTCCGTACCTGATCGCCAACCGGATCCAGGAAACCCGTTATGCAAAATACAGGGATACTTTACTTTATTTTTTGGCAAATGGCGCACCGGATGAATTTTTACGAAAGCTGGAAGAAAACGATACATTCTTTACATCATTGGTGAATAACAGCACCAACAGGACCGTAAAAGTAGTGGAGCAACAAAATCTTGATTATTTTTTTGAAAGACTACTACCATTCAGCCTTGCGATTTCTGAAAACAGGATCAGCAAGGACGAGATCATACAACTTATTTTATCGCCACCAGATTATTATCATGCCATGGTTGAAGAGATCATACGGCTGCATAATGATCCCGACCCGCAGACAAGTAATTACCTGCAACAGCCGATCGCTGAGCTCAATAAAGAGATCGCTTATATTTTTTTTATTGACGAGATCAATAACCTGCATGAACTTCCGGAGAAAACCCGTTTTAAGAGCATCAGCAGTTTGCCCCCTATCGATCTTTATTTTTTATTAATTGCCGGTGGTAATCAAATGTACACTTCCAGCTTTTTGTATGTATTCAAAAGATTCCTGCATGAAGCGGATAAAGAAGGACTGGAAAAATTCTTTGATCGTATCGGTTATTACCAGTTTGATCAATTCATTTCAAACATCTCGGTTTATGGATTGGTGCATGAGTTGGTCCATTACCTGCAGGAAGAAAAATTTGCCGGCTTATTGATACAATACCTGGATCGCCTTCATAACACACAGCTCAGCGATAATGAAATTGCTTTAAATGGCATGACCATCTCTGAGGTGTTGTATGAGATCAGGAATTATCCTAAACTGAATGCGCTCCTGGTTACTGAACTGGAAAAACCCGCCAGCCAGTATGATATTTTATTGCAGCGAATGAATAAAGGCTTCTTAGACATACTGATGGACAAAAGAGATTACAATACCGATCAAGCCTATGATGTGCTTTCTATGGATCAATTGAAAAAAAACGGGGTCATTGTCCAGGCATGGTTTTTTTATGATGATGAGGATGCCTGCATTTCATTTGCCAGTGGCACAGCTTTATTCAATAATAAAAGTTGGTATAAAACAGATTTTGGGAATTATGTTGTCTTCAGTTCATGTATAGGAAATAAGGTAAAAGTGTATATGAACAAACCTAAAAGTGATGTTGGCTATGATGAAGCGCAAACTGAAATGCTGAATGCGATCCGTGAGCAAGGATATGAGGTGACCTGTTATATTCACCGGGGGCATAGCTATCATTTTTATAAGAGCCTTAGTAAGATGACATCTTCTGCCCGGTTTGTGTTCCTCGGTTCCTGCGGCGGATACAATGAAGTACTTAAAATATTTCAATTGAATCCTAATGTACATCTTATTGTAAGCAGGCATACTGGATCCCGGCTGATCAATGACCAGATGCTGGAACGGGTCACCAGGGCAATGGTGAATAATAAGGATATAAAATGGGATGTATTATGGCGGGAATTCAATGCACGATTCAGGTCTATCAGAGAAAAAGATCTTTTCTCCTCTTACATTCCTCCAAATAAATATACAGGTGTGAAATTTATAAGGAAGGTGTTTAATTACTAATTCCGGTACGGGTAGGTATTATAATTTGGTAAGCTGGTAAACATATTTAATGTAACCGGGATCAGTGCCGTTGAAAACTGTTGCAAGCTTTTTGCTGAAAACAAATGAAGTGCCGGTTAAGGAAATTATACTGCAGGGTTCCACATCTCTGCCTGCGGATGCTGTCGGGTATATCAGTGTGAAGGCACTGTCGGATGCAAAAGTATAAGTGCCGGCTGCTGCGGTATAATCAGAATCGGTTGACAAGTGCAATGATTCTACAAAACTATGATCATTGTTAAATTGGAAATGGTATGGATAATCCGGTGCACCGGCAGGATAGACATGTACACCCATCTGAAGTAAACCGGAAGAATCATAAAAATAGGTAGTCACCGAATCAACATTCCATTTACCAACAATAGAAAGTTGGCCGGGCGGTATTGGAACATTGTTGTGGTCATTATGACAGGCAGCTAAAAAAATAACAGGCAGGATTAATCCGATAATTGTTTTTTTCATGGCTATAATTGAATAAAGATTAAACTGGGATAGAGAAAACGGAAAATGACAGTAAAAGGTTGCTGCTTACACAGCAATTCAGCAAAATTTTTTGCATTGTTGAAAAACATTGTATTTCGAAGAATTATGGGAACACCTGCAGGGGTGGAGCACCTTCC
The DNA here is from genome assembly GCA_035550155.1 of Chitinophagaceae bacterium. Classification (GTDB taxonomy): domain Bacteria; phylum Bacteroidota; class Bacteroidia; order Chitinophagales; family Chitinophagaceae; genus UTBCD1. Next base: position 3,625 of record DASZPW010000367.1, read on the forward strand.
CTGCACCTTCAGTAACTTTAATAAAAAATATTTTATGCGATATTCTAAGTTGCTCTGTAGCCTGCTCATGATTGGTTTTACAGGTATATGTGCCGCCCAAAAGACCGTAGTGGCGCCAGTGCAAAAAATAAATACTTTGAAAATAGAATTCAATAAGCAGGAAACGGAATATGCAGAGGTACAAAATGACCTGAAACAACTGGAACAACTGAGATCTCAATTGCTGGAAATGATGCGCAAATTCAATGAACAACAGAAAATGGTGATGGGAAAAGTGGAAAAACTGGAAAGGAGTTATAACAATATAAATGCCACAGCAAGTGGACAAACGCAAAGCCAACTATTGGATGCAACAAAACAAATGCAGGAAACACAGATGTCATTTAATCTTCAATACCTGCAATTGCAAAGCCAGATGCAAAATGAAAATCGCAGCTATACCGCAGTCAGCAATATCATGAAAACAAAACATGACATAGTAAAGAACAGCATTTCCAATATTCGTTGATCATTTCTCGGCATCAGGCAGAAATGCTGATTTATAAAACCGGGTTTGCCAGGATTTTGATATTGCTGTTGTCCCTTATTGCGGTTGGAGGAACGACTGCAAAGGCAAAACTTCATAAACGCTACTGCGGCCATTTCTCTACTTTATGCATAATTGGTTTTAATGTACGCAGGTATGCATAAACTGCTTTCAGGTCGTCATCTTTCATGCTGCAAAAAATGGTCCAGGGCATCACAGAATTATTTTTTCCCGGATCATAACTGTACCCAGCCGGATCACGATAATTTTTAAATTTAGCCAGGAACATATCTTCACTCCAGGCACCAATACCTGTTGTACTATCAGGAGTCAAATTGGCTGTATTTACTTTAAAGTTCGGTTGTCTTATTTCAAATAGAACTCCGCCCGCAAAAGCTGAATCCGGGAAAAAATCAAATTTTTTATAATCAAATGGAGTATGACAACCTTTGCAATCCGCTGCGTTGACCAAATAGGCTCCTCTTTTTACTTTATCATCACCGGAAGGTAATGGGGCTTCGTCCCCGGTATGTTTTAGGTAAAAAGAATCATACACCATAGACAAAAATCCTTTTGGATAAACTCCCATGTTTCGTTTGGGTACACTATCAGGAATTGGTTTCAGGGTACGCAGATAAGCAATGATACTATAAATGTCTTCCATTGGTAATTTCGAAATAGCCCGGTAAGGCATTGTTGGGAAAAGAGTATCTCCATCTTTAGTGATCCCGGTAGTAAGGACACGGGCTATCTCATCATCTGTCCAGCTACCAAGTACGGTAGGAGTTATATTTTTTACATAGATTCCC
>DASZPW010000368.1:0-7434 GCA_035550155.1 Chitinophagaceae bacterium
TAAAGGAATTGCCAACCCGCTGGCCTCTGTGCTGTCAGCTGCTTTGCTGCTCGATATATCATTCGGGTTGAAGGAAGAATCCCTGGCTGTGATCAATGCGGTTGACCAGGTATTGAAAGCTGGTTTCCGAACAAAAGATATATCAGATAGTCTCACGCCTGCTGATAAAATTCTGGGTACAGCTGCAATCGGGGATGAAGTGCTGAAAAGATTGTAAAAGTTTGATTTCGGAAACGGACTGCCTAAATTCCCTTTTTTCATTCGAATGTAATCAGCTTGTGGACAAAGGCCAGTCGCAGCAGGTCTGCTGTATTTTTTGCTTCCAGTTTAGAGAGCAAACTTTTTCGGTAGGTATCCACTGTATTAATGCTGATGTTCAATGTAGCAGCCATTTGCGCATTGGTATATCCGTCTTTGATCAGGTTGAGTACTTCTTTTTCTCTCCTGCCTAAAATAATTTTTTCATTGGCTTGTAGCTTTTCCGCGTGAAGGGTTTTGGCAACTTCGTAAGCCATATAGGTTTTACCAATGGAAGCTAAATGTATTGCTTCAGTTAGTTCTTTTTGTGTGGCATTCTTCAATACATATCCGGAGGCGCCGTTATTCATCATTTCCTTTATATAACTGGCCTGATTAAATGTACTGATGCCTAAGATAAAAAGGGATGGATAATTTTCTTTCAGTTCTTTACAAAGATCAATCCCGTTCCCGTCCGGAAGGTTTATGTCAAGCAGCAGCACATCCGGTAACTGATGTCTTAAAAAAGCCCTGCATGATGATGCATTGGAGGCAGATCCAATGAGCTCAATATCTTTTTCGCTGGCAAGTAGTGAGCGAATACCTTCTACTACCATGTAATGATCATCTGTTATAAATACTTTAATCATTTATACAATATTAATCTCAAGATTGACAGCGGTTCCGTTTTCCGGAGCTGACTGAATATCAATTGTTCCGTTCAGTAACTCCATCCGTGAACGGATATTTTCCCATCCCATACCCATTTTTTCTTCTGCCAGTTTTGTGTCAAAACCTTTGCCGTTATCCTCTACATTGACAACTAACTTATCATTTTCGCGAAGCAATTGCACTAATACCTCAGTCGCCTGAGCGTGTTTGATCACATTATTCAATAATTCCTGTATTATGCGGTACACCACAATAGCTGTTGTATGATCAATTTCTTTCTTTGTTATTCCCATTGAATGGTAAATAACTGTTATAATTCCGGTTTTATTAATTTCGGTGATATAGTCTTTCAACGCTGCATCTAGTCCGTAACGTACCAGTACTTCCGGCATCAAGTTATGGGCTACCCGGCGCATTTCTTTAATGGAGCTATCCAGCATATCAATACTTCTTTCAAAAGCCTGCTGGTTTTCTTGTGTCATTATAAGGTTTCCTTTCATATCCTGTAATGAGTATTTAACACCTGATAGCATTCCACTTAATCCATCGTGCAGGTCTTTGGCCAGTCTTGCCCTTTCCTGCTCCTCGCCTTTCAATACAGATTGTGTAGCATTTAATCGTTGTTCGGTTTCGAGTTCGCGAATTCGCTGTTGCTGCAGTTTTTGCTTTTGGCGATATGTTCGGAAGAGTAAGAGCGAAATAATCATTAGTAAAATAGCTGTTCCGCCTAAAAAATAGTTAAGTCTCTTGCGGCTTGCTAATTGTACATCTTGCAGTTTTATGATGGTTTCTTTTTTCTGTGTTTCATATTGTTTTTCTAATGAGGTGGCCAGTTGTTTATTTTTTTCATTCACGACAGAATCTGATGCATCCTTATACGCTTTATAATATTCCAGGGCTTTCCCCGGATTGTTCCAGTCCTCGTATAAATTGGACAAATACGCTAAGGCGATATTGCGCTGGGCCAGTTCCCTGGTCTTGCTGATCCCATCATATGCCTGTAACAAAGCAGCTTCTGCTTCGCTGAATTTTTTTTCCTTTCTCAATACGTTCCCTAATTGTAGCAATGACTGGTATTCAGCATAAACGTTCTTTCTTTTTTTTCCCAGTTCATAAGCTCGTTTAAACTCCTGGTATGAAGAATCTAACTGATTTAACTGGAAATAGATCTCTCCGTTTATCATGTGAAAAGTGATAAACGACTCTCCCTGATCGGGTTCATCATAATCTAAATATAATTTTGCACTATCGATATAAGGTTTTGCTGCAATAAAATTATCCTGTTCGGATAAGGCATACGCTACGTATGTATAACCTGGTAAAAGATCGCCCGGGATACGATCCCTTTTTGCAATAGCAAGAGCTTTCCGGGCATATTCTTCCTGTTTGGGATAATCCTGCATTTCTTTAAATAATACAGACGTATTGATTAGCTCAATCTGCAGACTTGAAGGTTTATCCAGCTTTTCATATAAATTGATGCATTCCAGGTAGTACTCGATACTCTTATCATACCTGTTCAGCATATGGTAGTCTTTGGCCATCTGCCCGTAAACCTGTGCTTTTTTATATTTGGTGTTTGTATGAGTACTCTTATCCAAAAAAATTATTGCAGTATCAAGGCTCCGCATAGCCTCATCATATTTTCCTGCGGTATGAAACAGGAAAGCACGGTTAAAGTAAATATTACCAGTTTCGTAATTCAGATTTTTCTTTTTTGCAAATGCAATTGCTTCCTCGTAAGCCTGCGCAGACTTTGTTGTATCAGTTGTTTCATAATAAAATGCGAGCCGCATCATGCTTTGCGCTCTCGTGGTATCAGCTAAGTCACCTTTGAGTTGATGGATGACGCTATCAATCTTTTTATTTTGGGCAAAAACAGCAGAACAGAAAAAGAGAAGTGGGGCCATCCATTTCAAATGCCTGATTGCCATAAGAATGTCATTAATAATACAAATTAACAATAAAGTTCTTGTGCTAATAACTCCCCTTTTTAGGGGAGTCTTTCCCTTTTTTTCTATCCTTTTCCGTGATTGTTTGTAAACCCATCGGTGAGGAGATTTGGTAAAAAGTTGTATGAAAAAGCATTTTTTACCGATCGCTATTTTGCTAAGTATTGCTGCAAATTCAACAGCTCAACAAAAACCCGGTTCACAGCAGCCCTCCCAGAAGGAAATCCAGGAAATGATGAAACAGGCGCAAAATGAAATGGAAAATATGAGCCCGCAGGATAAAAAGACAATGGATAGTCTAGGTATTAAAATGCCCCGTTTTAACCAGCTTTCTTCCGCTGATGAAAAAAAATTGCAAAAAGTAATAGATGAGGAAGATCGCAATGTACCAGTGAGAGATGCAGCCAGGATCAACAGTATCAGTAAAACTCCATTGACAAAAGGTACATTGGCGGCCTATCTCCAATCCGCCCATTTAAAGGTAGCTCAGCAATTATTTCCTGAGGCCCGCAGTAAGGGAGAGGAAATTTACCAGCTTATAAAAAAAGAAAACGAGACTTCTCGGGCTATGGGCAATGCGGCTGCGGCATTTTGGATGATGGGGCGGGTTGAGATTGCCCTGTACATTGCCGGGAAATCCTGTACCGACGATCCTTCAAATACCAATAATCTTTCGAACTATGCGGCAATGCTGTCCATGGCAGGCGCCGGTCAAATAAGCATTCCACTACTGGAATATATCAACAAAAAATCCCCCGGGAACAGCACCATTTTGAATAACCTGGGACAGGCTTGGTTCAGCTTGGGGGAAATAACAAAAGCAGGAAAATACCTGGATAGCGCCATTCATTTATTCCCCACTCATCCGCAGGCAAATTTTACCAAATGTTTTATTGAGCTAAATAAGGGAAGCAAACAGGCTGCTGTTGAAGCTATGAAAAAATCCATCAATGGAGGATATACCAAAGAAAAAGAAGATATCCTGAGAAAACAGGGTTATAAAACAGATGGCAAAGATGTGAACTGGACCTTTCCAAGAAAACCAGATCCTTTAGGATTAGAAACATTTCATATACCTCCTTACCCTCTTACGGTAGAGCAATGCATCGTGGCAGAAAAAGAATGGGATGCCTTCCGTGCAGCTTGTAATGATAAACTGGCCGGCATCAGCAGGAATATCGTTTCGGCAAGAGAAATCATGATCCGGGAAAATGACAAAAGAACCAAAGGATACACTGCTTTTGTTCAGCAGGCGATGAAAGACCCTTCAGCGCCCCCGATACCGGATTTACTACCTTTTTTTGCTGACAAAGCCAGTCTTAAAATTAAACTGCTTACAGCCGACCGGGATGGAAGTTATTCCTACCAGTTAAAAAGAAGTATGCAGCGGATACGTGAGTTTTCCGATAAAGAACTACCTGCCATCAGGAAAAAATACCAGGCAGCAATCGACTCCATTAACGCAAAGGAAGCGGCTGAAACCGGGGAGGGCAAACGGGTGCCTGACTATTGTCCTGCCAAGCAAGCCTTGACCAACGCTTACCTAAGAACTGCGAACAGTACCCTGGAACAATTATGGAATGACTATTATGATATTCAGCGGAGATATTTAAACGAGCTTACTTACTGGAATCAGTTTGTACTTTGGAAAGACCAGTTTGAGATGCAGAAACTGGGTATCCAGTCCGACTGGCTGAACCTGATTCAAACACCGCACTTTGAATCGATCGCTGCCTATACTTGTAATACCAAAGAACCAGCGGCAAAAATGGATCCTTTACCGGACTTCAATGAGATCAACTGTCAGTACCACAGTGAACTGAAACTTTATGTAGGTACCATCACCACTGATTGTAACCGCATGACCTCTGAACTGAACCTGAAATTTGTAAAACTGGGATTAACGGAGGACTTGAGTAAAGAAAAGTTTCTTGACCAGTTCGTTTCCTGTTCGTTGGAGTTGAATGAAGATGCAGGTGTTGATAAAGAGATCGGTCCATTAAAAGCAGAAGCCGGTTTGGGAGGCGGGATCAGGCTGGAATTTGACAGGAGCGGTTTAAAAGATGTAATAGTAAAAGCGGAGGCGAAAGCAGGTGTTGGAACACGTGTAACGGATGAAGTCAAAAAAGAAACCGACATAAAAACCAGTGCAGGTGGTGTGGGCATTTCAGACCTGGGTTTTGGCGATGAATCGCTTGAAATAGGCGTAAAAGGAGAAATAAGTATTATCAGTGGAAAAGGAAGTGCCGAAAGCACAGGTATACTGGAAGGCGTTTTTAAAAAATAGAAAATCAGCATATGAAAAAATATATCCTGGTCCTTTATGGATTGATATTGGTATTGATCGCTTCATCGCAAAGCTGTGAGGAAAAGGCAGCGCAAACACCCGGAAAGTGGATAATGAGCAGTTACACGCCCGGGTATTCAAAAAGTGATAAGAAACAAACTTCCGGTATTGAATCAGGTAAGATAAATATGTATTTGCTAATGGACACCCTTACAGGGATAGTTAAAAAGGCACTACCCCAACTCCAGGGGTTTGATGGAAGAATTACCAAAAAAATCTTGTCTAGTTCTGATGTTAATTTATCGTACGGAGGATACGAATTGTACTCACACTATTTTGAGTATTACTGCAGTAATGATGTTATTAAAAAAGCTGATGAATCCAGGACCAATTTCATAATATCGGTAAACGTTCTTGATGTCGAAGATTTTCTTAGAAAACAATTTTATTTTGAACCCTTTGGTATAAAATTATACACAGTCCCCATACCAGCCGGAAGGGTACAGAGCTTTCCTTCCTACCAGATGTATTCTTATGGAGATGATCCGAAATTCCGCGCAGACCGGTTTGCTGTTTTGATAACCAGGGATCAATCCGTCCTTCCCTTTACCCCAGTAACCAAAGGGGAATTTTACCCGCTTGTAAGAAATTGTATCAACCAGGAAAGAGAAACGCAGAAAAAAAGTATTACCAATAACACCCCGATCAGGCCAAAAGCAGAACTGGAAGCCGAGTTGAAAAAGCAAATGGATGAGATTGATAAGAGCAGTTTGGGACAAGATGCTAAAAATGCAAGAAAAAGAAGGTTGCAGCAGGATTTCAGAACAGATGAACAATTACTCGATGAAAAGCTGAAAGCAGTGGACAAGCAATATGAGGGTTATTTGACAAGATTGGATGAAATGGAACGTGTATTTAAAAATGAGTTGAATACCCCCGTCTTTACAAAGGAATGGGAATTTACACTGAGTGTTTTAAACACTAGCTATAACCAGCAGCATCTTTTCAATGATTCGTTGCATGGGTATATGATCGTGAAGCTGAATCCTGCTTATTTCAAAAAAACTGCTGAAAAATGGAAGCCACAATTTTTCCTGGTGACCTGGAGAAAGGATAATAGTTATCCCTATTCCAGGAGCCTTGATGCTTTGTGGAGAACCAAACTGGATTTTGAAAAAATAAGATCGCTGCTTGTAAAATAAAAAGTATGAAATACTGGATCATATTACTGTCAATCGCCGCTTCGCTACCTGTTCATAGTCAGAAAAAAGTTGTTCCGGTAACCTTTTCGGAAATAGCCGGTATCACACTTCCGGAGGGATCAAAACAGGATGCAAGAGGACTGATCGTAGCTTCAGCGAGAGTATTACTGGAATACGAAAGCAAAAAAAATAACAGCACGATCGGGGAAACAGAGGTGTTGGTGTTGCCGGCGAAAAATAAATCCGGGTTTACGTTGGATTCTCTTTTTGCTAAACTACATAATGCCGGATGGCAGATCAATCCGTTAGAATATGATAATAAATATGCCTGGCTGAAAAAAGAAAATCTTCAGGTACTATCCTATTTTTCTTTCAATAAGAATTCCACTGATGTTTATTTTGGTAAAGCCTATGCTTCATCTGACATTACATCAACCGAAATAAACAGCCAGTATGATGAAAAATCTGACGTGTTACATCTTAACGAGCGGTTTACATTCTCAATCACCAACTGGGATGATGGCTGGATATCTATTATTGATGAGGATAAAGTAGTAGTGAAAAAGAATCAGATAAAAGTATTTATCTATTTCCCATTGCAGTATGATGATAAAGCAATATCTTCCGGGCGAGATTATTTCTGGGATCACTTCATTGCCCGCCAGTTTCGGGTTCTTAGCAAGCAATACAGGGATGGTGGCGAAGTGATGGCTGCATTTCAGCCGCCTTATATTGAAGGTTCAGCCATTGATTCGAAAAGCGGAGAAGCTTGTTTTCTTGGGTTTTATATAACCTCGGATGCTGGCTTCATGTATCCCACTTTAGTGATAGCTCCCGATGAATCATCTTTACACAGGCAATTTCCAAATGCTGCCGATAAGTATCATTCAGATATTCCAGGTATGCGCAACTATAACAAATTTGCCATCGGCAAAAAAGATCTAACAGGTACATGGACAGGAGGTACTTCAGCTGCTATGAATTATTACAATGCCTATTCTGGAAACTACCTCGGCATGAATGCAGTCGTTGGTAGTGATGAATTTCACTTTAATACTGATGATACTTACAGTAGTGTACACAA
>DASZPW010000369.1:0-4693 GCA_035550155.1 Chitinophagaceae bacterium
AGTAGTTGCCACTATCCCGGACCTGAAAAGTATTGCCGAATTTGTCGGGGGCAATAAAGTTTCAGCAAGTTCCATTGCTACCGGTTATCAAAATCCCCATTTTGTAGATCCAAAACCCAGTTACATAATTGGTTTATCCAGTGCAGATCTTTTTATTACGGTAGGATTGGATCTTGAGATTGGCTGGTCGCCGCAATTATTGGCCAGTTCCCGCAATACTAGAATTCAGAAAGGTGCTCCCGGCTATGTGGATGCTTCAGTAGGAATTCCTTTGATGCAGGTTCCAACATCGGCAAACCGTGCTGAAGGTGATATTCATATTTATGGCAATCCGCATTTTTGGCTCGATCCGCTGAACGGAAAGATCATTGCAAGAAATATTGCTGATGGTCTGGAACGGATAGATCCTTCGAACAAGGCGTATTATGAAGCTAATCTTAAAGCCTTTGATGATAAGATCGATGCAAAATTGAAAGAGTGGGAAGCAAAAATGGCTCCTTACAAGGGAACTAAGATCATCGCTTATCACAATGAATGGTGTTATTTTGAAACCAGGTTTGGATTGCAGATCGTGGATTTTATGGAACCCAAGCCAGGAATTCCGCCTTCTCCATCACAATTGGTAAAAGTCATCAAAGAAGTGAAAGCAAATAATATTAAAATAATAATTTCATCTCCGTATTTTACCACATCATCAACAGATGTGGTAGCAAAGCAAACAGGTGTAAAGGAATTGACACTGTCCACTTCTGTGGGGGGATTTGATCCGATAAAAAATTATTTTGATCTCTTCGATTACGACATTAATCAATTTATAGGAGCACTGAAATAACTACTAAAACTACTACTGCTATGTTTGAAATGTTTCAACTGCCATTTATGAAAGATGCTTTTGTGGCTGTAGTGATCACAGGCATTCTCTTGTCATACATGGGTGTTCATGTTGTCGGCCGGGGAATTGTATTTGTTGATCTTGCCCTGGGCCAGATATCTTCGTTGGGTGTGGCCTTTGCAACTTTTATTGGTTCAGGAGTCACTTCCATTCCGCTGATATTTACATTAGCTGGTGCATTACTGTTATCATTTATAAATATCCGTGATAAAAGGTTAAAGCAAGAAGCGATCATTGGTATCATTTATGCATTCGCATCTGCATTGACGGTGCTTCTCATTTCCAAAACGCCACACGGTGATTCCGATATACAGGAAGTTTTATTCGGTAATATTTTATCGGTAAGTAAGCAACAGATCTCAACTATCGCTATTGTTTTCGGAGCAATAGCGTTGGTGCAACTTGTATTTTACAAAAAGTTTTTTGCACTGACGAAATCATTTGAAAATGGCGAAGTGCACCTTGGAATTTTTAACTTCTGGAATTTTGTATTCTATATTTCGATCGGACTTGCTATTGTTTTTGCAGTGAAAGTAAACGGAGTGATACCTGTATTTTCTTATCTTATCATTCCTGCAGTATCTGCCATCATGTTTTCTAAAAACAATACCATGGTGCTGATCATTGCTTTTATCATTAGTATACTTGGCGGGTTTTTAGGATTGAATTTTTCTTTCCATTATGATTTTCCGGCGGGATCTTCGATCGTTGCGGTACTGGGCGGAATATTTATAGTGGCTTCTATTTATAAAATCGTCAGCGGACTTTTGAAAAAAGCTAACGGATAGTAAAAGGATGATTGGATTAAAGTTTGTTAACAAGGCGGATCACATTTTCCCAGCTGCCTCCGTTATAAACTTCTTTGAAGCCATGTGTTTTCATTATTTGTACGGCTTGTCCACTCCTTGCACCGGTGGCACAACAAAAGATCACAGGCTTTTTCATGTCTTTTATTCTTGCAATATTTAAACTGATCCTGTCAACCGGAATGTTTATTGATTTTGGAACATGACCTGAATCAAATTCATATGCAGTTCTTACGTCAATGACCACGGCACCATTGCGTAATGCTTCTTTGATCTTATTGTTGCCAAAACCAAATAGTGAAAGCAAATTCATTTTTTGTGTTTCCGGTTACAGGTTACAAGCTACCGGAAACCGGTAACCAGTAACTAATTTACACTGCAATTGCTTTGGTTTTTCTTTCGCCGATCTGCTGGCGCCACATAGCATAATACAAACCTTTCTCATCGAGCAATGATTCATGCGTTCCGGTTTCTACCACTTCTCCTTTCTCCAAAACATAAATTCTGTCGGCATGCATGATGGTGGAAAGCCGATGGGCAATAAGTATAGTGATCTGGTTTCCTTCCAGTGAAATTTCCCTGATTGTATCAGTTATTTCTTCTTCTGTCAATGAATCTAATGCGGAGGTTGCTTCATCAAACAATAGCAATTTTGGTTTGCGCAATAATGCACGTGCAATTGATAATCGTTGTTTTTCTCCGCCACTTAATTTCAAACCGCCTTCACCGATCATAGTGTCCAGGCCTTTTTCTGCTCTTGATAATAAATTCTGGCAAGATGCTTTATTCAATGCATCCATTACCGCATCGTCACTGGCGCCTGGATTGACAAATAGCAGGTTTTCCCTGATAGTGCCACTGAACAAGTTAGTGTCCTGCGTCACAAAACCGATCTGGCTGCGGAGATCATCAAATTTTATTTCCGTTTCATCTGAATTATTGTACAATATTTTTCCTTGCTGCGGACGATACAATCCCACCAGTAATTTCATTAAAGTTGTTTTACCGCTACCGCTTGGTCCAACGAAAGCAATAGTTTCTCCCACTTTTACATCAAAGCTGATACTATTAATGGCTTTTTGTGCAGCAGTCCGGTGTTGAAATGCAACATTCTTGAAAGATAATGTTTCGATGGTTCCCAAATGTTTTGGGTGAGCCGGTTCTACTTCAGGCGCTTTTTTCATCAGGTTATCAAAATTGTTGAGTGAAGCTTCGGCTTCTCGATAGGAGAGAAGAATATTCCCGATCTCCTGCAGCGGCCCGAAAACAAAAAAAGAAAAGATCTGCATCGTCACCAGTTGACCGGCATCCATCTGTTTGTGAAAGATCAGCCACATCAGGATGAAAAGAATAACTTGTCTTAGCGTATTCACCATGGTGCCCTGGATAAAACTGATGCTACGGATCCGCTTTACTTTGGTTAATTCGAGGCCCAGAATTTTATAAGTGTTTTTATTCAAACGTTCCACTTCCTGGTGTGTGAGTCCAAGGCTTTTTACCAATTCAATATTGCGAAGTGATTCCGTAGTCGAACCGGCCAATGCCGTAGTTTGATTGACGATATTTTTTTGAATGATCTTGATCTTTTTGCTCAGCAGGTTGGTGATGATGGTCAATATGGAAATACCGCCGAGATAAGCAAGAGGAATACTCCAATGAATAAAAATAGCGGCATAAATAAATACAAACAATATTCCGACGATGACTCCAAACAGAATATTGATGAAATTGATCATGAATTTTTCTACATCGCCTCTGACCTTGGTTAAGATTGAAAGTGTTTCGCCGCTGCGCTGGTCCTCAAATTCCTGGTAAGGTAATTTCATGGCATGTTGCAAGCCATCTGTAAAAACTTTAGCACCGAATTTTTGTATCACTACATTCAAAAAATAATCCTGGAAATTTTTTGCAATACGGCTGATCATTGCCACTGTAATAGAACAGGTGACAATGAACCAAACGCCGGGTTGACTCCAGGAAAAAGAATTGAAAAACCGGCTGGGATCGAATTTCCGGATGATATGAGCATTCGCAAGGTTGATCAGTTTTCCGAACAGGATCGGATCGATCAATGAAAAGCCAATATTGACAGCGGCCAATGCCAAAACGAGGATGACCAGCCATTTATGTGGTTTCAGGTATTTGAAAAGGATCTTCATATAATTGGTGCTAGTTAAATTGAAAGCGGATCAAGCCGCAAACATCGTACAAGTTCGGAAAAAAAGACAAAATAGCAGGTGCGTGAGTCGGGACCCGATAGTCGATAGTCAGGAGTCTGTAGTGTTCTTATGATTTCATTTCACATTCGAATCTCGCTTCTGACTATAGACTCAAGACTCTTGACTCACGGCTCCCGACTTATCCCTCAACCCGCCCAACCTTCCCGGTCGAGGCTTCTGTATTGAATGGCTTCAGCGAGATGTTCGGGTTTTATGTTTTCGCTTAATGCAATATCAGCGATAGTTCGAGATACTTTTAATATTCGATCATACGCTCTTGCCGATAAATTCAGTTTTTCCATGGCAGCTTTTAATAAATTTTGCCCCACTTTATCGATCACACAGATTTCCTTCAGCATTTTACTGCTCATTTGCGCATTGCAATAAATGCCGGGGAAATTTTTATAACGTTCCGCCTGCACCTCTCTTGCTTTGATCACACGATCACGGATTGAAGCAGAAGTTTCTGATGTTTTAATAGATGACAATTCACTGAAAGCAACTGGGGTCACTTCTACATGCAGATCAATACGGTCCAATAATGGCCCGGAAATTTTATTCAGATATTTTTGAACAGCGCCTGGCGGACAAGTACATTCTCTTTCGGGATGATTATAAAATCCGCAAGGGCATGGATTCATCGAAGCGATCAACATGAAGCTGGCAGGAAAATCAACCGCCACTTTTGCTCTGGAGATCGTTACTCTTCTTTCTTCCATCGGCTGACGCATTACTTCCAATACTGTTCTTTTAAATTCAGGTAATTCATCCAAAAA
>DASZPW010000370.1:0-6582 GCA_035550155.1 Chitinophagaceae bacterium
GTGAGAATATCCCGGCCCAGCAAGCTATCAGGAATTTCAAAATAATATTTGTCTTCAACCTGGTGTACTTTGAAAAAGCCTTTATAAGTTAAAGCCTTTTTAGTGATCACTTCATCATAAGGTTTGGGAGCAGTAGAAGCAGGTTGTTGTTGTCGCCCGCCAAAATTACCATTGCCACCGAAGCGGGTGGAGTCTCTTTGTTGCGAATATGCCCATGAACAAATTGTCAATGTAACAATCGCAAAAATCAGCTGTCTGAAAAATTTTCTCATAATAATCGGTTTGGTAAAAAAATAGAACCCGAATATAGGTAAAGATGTAATTATACAATTTGAGTGCAGCTATTTTTATATAAACGGGAAGTTGAAATTTGCAAAATATGTAATTAGAAAAACAAAAGGGCATAAATTATGCCCTTTTACCTGATACATATAATAAGTAATAATTATTTCTTTTTCCCTTTCGGAGTAAAAATTGCGAGCATTCTTCTACCCTCCATTTTAGGCAGGTTTTCCAGTGTCCCCGCTTCTGCTAGTCGTTCTGCAAATTTCAGCAACAACAATTCGCCACGGTCTTTGAATTGAATAGCTCTTCCTTTGAACTGAACATAGGCTTTCACTTTATTACCTTCTTTCAAAAAGCTCTCGGCATGTTTGGCTTTAAAATTAAAATCGTGTTCATCTGTATTGGGAGTAAAGCGTATTTCTTTTACTTCCGATACTTTACTTTTTGCCTTCATCTCTTTTTCCTTCTTCTTCTTATCATAAAGGAATTTGTTGTAATCAATAATCTTGCATACCGGTGGATCGGCCTGTGGAGATATCTCTACAAGGTCTAATCCCTGCTCCTGAGCAATCTTTAATGCTTCCTGTGTACTATAAATTCCTACTTCAACATTTTCACCTACTAACCTGACTTGTGGTACCCTGATGAAATTATTGATACGATGTTCCGCTTCTTTGCGGGGAACAAATCTTCCCCTAAAACCACCTTTGTTGAAATTTCCGCCGGATGGTCTGTTAAATCCGCCTTTTTGAGGTACTGCCATTGAAATTGTTTAAATAAAGCTCTTTTCCCTGCAAGAGCATTTTTTTTTGCTGATTTCCTCAACAGGGCTTGAGGAAAGTTATAAAAATAATCAACACTCAATTCCAGATGTTCAAGTTAAAGAAATTGCTGAACATGCTGCCCCAAAAACTTATGGGAAGAGTGTTGATCCTTATTTAACTATTCACTGATGCGTTCTTTAATATCTGCTGTAATACGGTTAACAAATTCCTGGATGTTTTCTGTACCTGTATCGCCTTTTCCATGACGCCTGACTGCTACCTTGTTCTCATTCATTTCTTTCTCACCAACTACAACCATATATGGCACTTTCATCAGTTCTGTATCCCGGATCTTTTTTCCGATCTTTTCATTCCGGTCATCAACTTCTGCACGAATATCTGCATTTTTCAATTGCTGCGAAACAGATTTGGCATAATCCAGAAATTTATCACTGATAGGGAGCACTTTTACCTGCACCGGTGCCAGCCACAGCGGGAATTTCCCTGCATAATGCTCAAGAAGAAAACCGATGAACCGCTCATGTGTTCCCAAAGGCGCCCGGTGAATGATCAATGGAGTTTCCGCCTTATTATCATGAGTAGTAAATTCCAATTTGAATCTCCTTCCCTGCGCAAAATCCACCTGGTTGGTTGCTAACGTAAATTCCCGGCCAATGATACTCCATATCTGCACGTCAATCTTAGGACCATAAAAAGCTGCTTCATCCGGCACTTCTACATAAGGTGTATTTGTTTTGATCAGCACATCTCTTACCAATGCTTCTGTCTCTTTCCACAACTCTGGTTCATTCACATATTTTTTTCCCAGTTTGGAAGGATCATGTAGCGAAAGGCGCATCACATATTTATCAATGCCAAATATTTTAAAATATTTCAGGTACATATCATTCACCGCCTTGAACTCTTCATAGAATTGTTCTTTGGTGCAATAAATATGTGCATCATTCATGTGCAAACACCGAACCCGCATCAACCCAAACAATTCCCCGCTTTGTTCATACCTGTAACAAGTTCCATACTCTGCTAATCGCAAAGGAAGATCTTTATAGCTCCTGGGCTCTGCAGCAAAAATTTTATGATGATGCGGACAATTCATTGCTTTCAGGTAATACTTCACTCCTTCCAGTTCCATAGGAGGATACATGCTATCCTGGTAGTAGGGTAAATGGCCGCTGGTGAGGTATAAATTTTCTTTGGCAATATGTGGCGTTACCACTCTTTTATATCCTGCAGCCAATTCAGTTTCCTTCGCTAATCTTTCTAATTCTTCGATAATGATCGTTCCGTTAGGCATCCACAATGCCAAACCCGGTCCTACATCATCATCCATAGTGAAGATTCCAAGCTCTTTTCCCAGTTTACGATGATCTCTTTTCTTTGCTTCCTCGAGCATATTCAGGTATTCATCCAATTCTTTTTGTGAAGGAAAAGTGATACCGTAAATCCGTGTCAGCATTTTATTTTTTTCATCACCTTTCCAATATGCCCCGGCAATATTGGTGAGCTTAATAGCTTTAATAAAACCTGTGTTGGGAATATGAGGGCCGCGGCAGAGATCTGTGAAATTTCCCTGAGTATAAAAGGTGATCTCCCCGTCATTCAATCCTTGCAATAAATCGAGTTTGTATTCATCTCCTTTTTCAGAAAAATAGTGTACCGCTTCTTTTTTGGGAATTTCTTTCCTGGTATAAACATTATTCTGCTTTGCTAATTCGTTCATCTTTTTTTCCAGCTTTCCCAGGTCTTCTTCGGATAATTTCCTGTCGCCAAGATCCATGTCATAATAAAATCCATGTTCCACTGGTGGGCCAACCCAGAATTTCACACCGGGAAATAACGATTCCACCGCCTCAGCCATCAGGTGTGCAGAGGAATGCCAGAATGTATTTTTTCCATCCGGATCATTCCATGTTAAGAGTTTCAAAGTAGCATCTTCGTGGATCGGACGTGTAGCATCCCACACTTGTCCGTTTACCGATGCTGACAATACTTTACGGGCAAGGCCTTCAGAAATGGATCGTGCTATATCCAATGCTGTCGTTCCTTTTTCATATTGCCGTACAGCTCCATCCGGAAATGTAATATTGATCATCATATTGTAGTTCTTCGATTTTTCAATGGACAAAATTAACACTCTTTTGCCAGCCCTCCATCTGTGCATCAGAATGAATTTATTAGTTTTGGCACGCAATGAAACAGATGTTACGCTGGTCATTTTTGTTGTTTTTTTTTCTCATCGGTTCCATCTCTTATTCGCAAAACCTGACAGGGATCTGGCGGGGTTATTTTATTACGGAGAATGACGACCAGTATAAATTTGAATTACAACTAGACCAGAATGGTAGCAGGATATCCGGCGTTTCGTATTCGTACCTGACTACGGTTTTTTATGGCAAAGCGGTATTAACCGGAAGTTTTAATAAAAAAGAAAAAAACGCTTTGATCACTGAGATCAAAACTGTAGAAGTGCGTATGAGTGCATTTTCTACCGCTTGCATCATGAAATGCAGTTTTCAATATGCCGTATCGGGAAAAGAACAATTTCTTGAAGGAACATTCACCAGTAAATTTGAAAAGAACACTGTCGGCGCCAAAAAGGGAGACGATTGCGGAAGTGGAAAAGTGTATTTGAGAAAAGTGCCTACTTCCGATTTTTACATCGAACCATTTTTGCGCAGCAAATTAAGAGCAGACTCCATTAAAGCGTCAACTCCACCAACCAAAAAATCTGTAACTACAACTAAACCGCCGGTAAATAAAACCACAGTAAAAAAAACGCCTCCGGTAGTAACGAACAAGCCTCCTGCGAAGAAAAATACTACTGGGATCACTAAAAAACCTGTAACAAACAATACTACTAAAACCAGTGTTAAACCGAATTCCAATACAAATAAAAGCATCGCTAAGATATATCCCCAGGAAAAACAAATTAAAGATTCGGTGACAAAAATTGACTTGCCTGTAATAAAAGAAGTCATTCAAAGACCCTCGATCTCTATTCCTGATGCATTGAAAAACCGGGAAAACGCATTGGTAAAAACGCTGGTTGTAAATAACCCCGACGTTACTATCAAATTGTATGATAATGGCGTGGTGGACGGAGATACAATTTCTGTATATGTGGATAAAAAACTGGTATTGCCTAATAAAGGATTAAGCGAAGTGCCGATCATTTTTCATTTGAAAATGGATAATGTAAATGATGAACATGAAGTGACCATGGTTGCCGAAAACCTGGGACGTATACCGCCGAATACTTCGCTGATGATCGTGGAATGCGGCGACCAGCGATTCAATGTGTTCATTTCTTCTAATGAACAAAAAAATGCTGTGGTGCGGTTCCGGTATCAACCAACCAATTAACCGTTGCGATATATCTTTTTTGAAAAAATTATTTTCACCCGGGAACGCTGCTACATCTGATCAATAACAAAATGCCGCCGTTTCTGTAATTTTCTGTATTCATTGATGTATTTTCATTTACTTTCATCTTCAATGCGACGATTCACACTTTTTGTTTGTTTATTATTGTATTTGTCTTGCAGTGGACAAAATGTAAACGGTATCTGGAAGGGGAAACTGGTGCAGGAGCCGGGGGGATGTTTCCCGGTATACAATATTGAAATGCAGATACAGATCGTTGCTACCAAGATCACCGGTGTATCGTATCATTATTCTGATACCAGCAACTACGTTAAAGAAGAATTTGAAGGCACATTTGATTCGGTGAAAAACGAGATCCTTATCAATGAGATCAAAGTGATCACTTTTCGTGTCCCTAATGATTGCGTACCCTGTATTAAAAATTATACCCTGAGCTTTCATAAAGGCGGCAATGAAGAGCAACTGCGTGGGAACTGGGGCGGGATTACAATGGGAAATAAAATTGCCTGTCCTCCGGGAACTTTGGTGCTGACCAGAACTGTTGAATCTGCATTTAAACCCGAACCAAAACTGCCTCCTACACTCACCCAAAGAAAAAATGAACTGGTAAAAGAGATCAAAGTAGATACAGGAACCATCCGTCTTGATTTTTATGATAACGGAATCATTGACGGCGATACGATTTCGGTATATGTAAATAATATGCCGGTTGTTTCCAACAGAATGCTTACTGCAAAGCCGATCACCACTTTTGTAAAGATCGATCTTAACAGAACCGAACAGGAAGTAATTATGGTTGGAGAAAATCTCGGTAGCATTCCTCCAAATACTGCTTTGATGATCGTTACTGCCGGAGATAAACGCTACCAGCTTTATCTAGTATCTGATGAACAAAAAAATGCGATGGTTCGGTTTATTTATGAAAAACCAAAAAGCCCATAAAAAAATATGCCATAGCGATAAGTACTATGGCACATTTTAATTTCTGAATTGTTATTTTAAAATCCCCTGCCGCCAATTCGTGGTTCCGGCATTGGTTTTCTTGGCAGCTTTTCATCCCGCATGGCCGCATTGTAAACAAAAGATGCTACAATTGTGGCGATCTGTTTCAGATCTCCATATACCAAATGATCATACGAGTCCATGTTTGAATGGTGCGTCCTGGTTTCATACTCAATATTATCCTGTATAAATTGAAATCCGGGTAAACCCACTCCGTCAAAAGACAAGTGATCAGTTCCCCCGGTATTTGAAATAGTTACTGTTTTAGCGCCAAGATCATTAAATGGTGATAGCCATTGTTGAAAAATATCTCTCTCTTGTTCATTTCCCTGCAAATAAATTCCCCTGATCTTACCGGTACCATTATCAATATTGAAATACGAGGAGAATTTATCATATTCCGGTTTTAGTATCCATTTCTTGTTAGCTGTATCAATTTCTGCAAAGTGATTTCTCACATAAGCCCGGGAACCCAGTAATCCTTCTTCTTCACCACTCCATAGTGCAATACGAATAGTTCGACGTGGTTTTACACCTAATGCTTTTAAAATTCTTACTGCTTCCATCATTACTGTACAGCCTGCCGCATTATCCGTAGCTCCGGTAGCGCCATGCCAACTATCCAAATGTCCGCCGAGCATCACTAACTCGTCTTTTAACTTAGGATCGCTGCCTTTTATTTCTGCCACTACATTATATCCTTTAGCATCAGGATTACTAAATGCAGTTTGCACATCTACATCCAGGTTCACAGGTATTCCTGCTTTCACCAAACGTTGCAGACTCAAATAATCTTCCATCGCTACTACGATGTCAAGAAAATTTTCCGGAGCATCTGCAGCATAAGACCCGCCGCCTTGTACAAACACAGTTCCATCCTGGCCTCTCGATGTACTCAATATTGCAATGGCGCCTTCTTTCATTGCCATTTCTCTCAACAAAGCAAGTGCCCGAAGCGGTCCACGGTTACGTTGAAACTGTTCTCTGAATCTTCTTTGTGCTGCTGTATCCCCTTGCGGACGCTGGCGTTGCTGTTGCGGTTCGGCATTGGCCATTTTCTCTAATTCTTCATCTGTATATCGTTCTGCATCTGCTTTGAAACTTTGTTTCAGTGTATCCTCATGAT
>DASZPW010000371.1:0-1923 GCA_035550155.1 Chitinophagaceae bacterium
TTTAACAAATTCAGCAGTATCAGCCTCAATTGCAGGTCCGGGAGCCGGCCCACCGGTATTATTGACAAGAATGTGAACGTTTCTTTTTTTTGCGTATTCGGCAACTTTATTTCCAAGCACATCAGGAAAATTAAAATCAGCTACGATATAGTCGTGTATTTGCCTGTGTGCCACCGGAAGCTGATTACAAACCAGTTTCAGTTTTTCCTCATCACGCGCTACCAGCGTAATCTGTACACCCAAAAGTGCCAGTTCTATTGCAGTTGCTTTTCCAATACCCTGCGTACTGCCGCATACCATAGCACGTTTTCCGGTCAGATTAAGATCCATTTACTCCTCACTTTGATACAAATATAGCCGCAAAGTTCTTAGTTTTGATGAGAAATTTTGAGCCTGGGTCGCCAGGTAGATTATTATTGACCGGATAAAAAATTTGCAATTAATCCAAATAAAAATATGCCTGTTCGCAGACCTTTTAATTTAAAACAGTGGATCAATGAAAATCGCGCACTGCTTAAACCACCTGTTGGCAATAAAAATCTTTATGCAGATGCCGGAGATTATATTGTGATGATCGTAGCAGGACCAAATGCCCGAAAAGATTACCACTATAACGAAACCGAAGAATTGTATTACCAGCTTGAAGGTGATATCAACGTAAGGATACAGGAAGACGGAAAGGCTGTGGATATTCCGATAAAAGAAGGCGATATGTTTTTATTACCCGGACGCGTTCCACATTCTCCTGTCCGCCCGGCCAATTCCATAGGTTTGGTGATTGAATGCAAAAGAGCCAGCAATGAAGACGATGGTTTAATGTGGTTTTGTGAGAAGTGTAACAACAAGCTTCATGAATACAAGTTTCATCTCACGAACATTGAAAAAGATTTTCTTCCGCGCTTCCGCGATTTTTATGGTTCGGAAGAACTTCGCACCTGCAAAAAATGCGGCACGGTGATGGAGGCTGATCCAAGATTTGTCTGACACATGCAGGGAAGGGTTTACTATTCTTCTCCTGTTGGAGAGTTGATCATTGAGTCACAGGATGACAAGATCGCGGTTGTAAATTTTCTGAAATCAGAAAAGCTTGAAGAGCATTCCACACCGGCAACAGAGCAGTGTGTCCGCGAACTTGATGAATACTTTTATGAGGGCCGAAAATTTTTTACGGTTGAAGTTTCACCTCAAGGCACTGTTTTTCAGCAAAAGGTCTGGAATGAGCTGATGACAATTCCTTACGGGAAAACAATTTCTTATGAGGAGCTTGCTGTTCGCATGGGTGACATCAAATCCATCCGCGCGGTAGGGCTGGCCAATGGACAGAACCCAGTTGCTATTATCATTCCATGTCATCGGGTAATCGGAAAAAACGGTGACCTGGTCGGCTACGGTGGTGGCCTTGAAAATAAAACGTGGCTGCTCCATCATGAAGGTGCTTTCTCCGAACAATTGAAATTGTTTTAGCAGAATTGCTTAAAATAAAAAATGAAGTTTCAGAATTCATCAGCATTCGCTAAAAATCTCGACCGGCAGGATCCATTAAAATCATTCAGGAAAAGATTTCATCTGCCCAAAGTCAACGGAAAACCGATCATCTATTTTGTGGGAAATTCGCTGGGACTTCAACCAAAGAACACAAAAAAATTCATTAGCGAAGAACTGGCGGACTGGGCAAGGCTTGGTGTTGACGGGCATTTTGATTCGCGAAGACCCTGGGTCTATTATCACAAGTTCGCAAAACAAACATTGTGTCAGCTTGTGGGCGCCAAACCTGTTGAAGTGATTGCCATGAATCAACTCACGGTAAACCTTCACCTGTTAATGGTTTCGTTTTACAATCCTACCGGGGAGAGATTTAAAATTCTCACGGAACATGGCGCATTCTCCTCTGATCAATATGCTTTTGAGTCGCAGATAAAATAT
>DASZPW010000372.1:0-3028 GCA_035550155.1 Chitinophagaceae bacterium
TTACATCGAAGTATGATGAAGCAATCCAAGATCCCCGGATTTCTTTAGTGTAGATGCCGATTGTTTGGCTGCAGCATGTCATTGTTTCAGTGTAAGAGGCGATTGTTTGACTGCAAGACGTCATTGTTTGACTGTAAGAGGCGATTGCTTGACTGCAAGACGTCATTGTTTGACTGTAAGAGGCGATTGTTTGACTGTAAGACGTCATTGTTTGACTGTAAGAGGCGATTGTTTGACTGCAAGACGTCATTGTTTCAGTGTAAGAGGCGATTGTTTGGCTGTAAATCACCATTTCCGGGTCGGTGGGACGTTAAGGATGAATGGTTTATAAAAAAAGAGGTCAAAAATTGAATTTCTGTCAGGGGTTTCCGTTGTGGGTTAGTGGTTACCGGTTTCCGATAAAGCTTTGGAACCAAGGTGGAGAGAA
Source organism: Chitinophagaceae bacterium (assembly GCA_035550155.1). Taxonomy (GTDB): domain Bacteria; phylum Bacteroidota; class Bacteroidia; order Chitinophagales; family Chitinophagaceae; genus UTBCD1. The sequence continues at coordinate 428 of DASZPW010000372.1, forward strand.
TTATAAGAATGACGGCGAGTCCACCCGGCGCTCAAGGCTCTGCAGTGAGACACGCCGGGAAAAAGTTTTTAGTTGGCAAGTTTGATAGTTGAATTGAACAACAATGGTGGCAGGTCAATTTCTTTTCTCAATTCAGTATCGATATTTTCTTTAGTAAGGCCGACTGTTTTTAGTATATCAAAGACATCATTTGTGTTCCTAAAAAGATCAAACAGTTTTTCTTTTCCGTAAAGCCGCAGAGTCCTTTCACAGATCAAAGCTCCTAACATATATGGGACAGGAGTTTCATGTTCATAGTATAATCTTTCATAAGGATCTTCTACGTGATCTTCACATCTAAAATTGGGATTGGTTTCAAAAAATTTCTTCAATTTCTCCCTTTGCCATTGATAGTCATACTTTCCACTTCCGCCAGTATAGGTAGCAAAGCCTTCATTAAAAAAAGCGTTTATCGAAGGAAAGATATTTCTAAGATATATGTGGGTCACCTCGTGCATATAATATTCGGATTTATTTGCAGAGATAACTATGTTTTTATCCCTACTCCAACCTCCGGACGTGTCGTTGTATAAATTAGGGTGATAGTCAAATCCCAAAAGCTCGAATAATTCTTTGGGTGAAGTGCACGAATAAAATGTTACTGGTACTGGATTTGTGTTTAAAAAGTTACATAGTGCATTCACACCTTTCTTTTGCTTCAGTACCTCAGCGTAATTTATAGCCTTACAGGGCGAAATCTTATACAGGATACTTTCCTCTTTCAAAATTTGCCAATCTCTTGTCATATAATCCATGTATTCACTAAAAACAATTCGGCCATTTTCATTTGTCGCAACTATATTATAGATCGCTTTTAAAACATTAGCTTTAGTTTGATCATTGTGGCCTATAAAAGCAATTTTTACAATTTTTCTGTTGATATTATCTGTTTCAATAATTTCCATTAAACTTGGTTGGTAGTAATGCTTTCCTAATTTTCCTGCCTCGATGCCCTCAAGGTCGGAGTAAGGAGTAATATATTTTTCAAAATCTGACTTGGACCAATATTTATTTTCTGTATAAGAGCTGTCTTGTGTTTCTAGGAAAAGTTTGAGCGTCGTTATGATTTTTTGATTGAGTTCATTTTGTTGGTCAACATTATAAGAAATTGACAAGTGCAAGGTGTCTGTCGCAACATTTTGTGCATCGAGGACCGGGGAAATAAATCCTAAAACCAGAAAGCAAAGAATTTTCATAATAAAGTAGTTTAAAGGAATTGTGTTGATTCAATTAATTCATAAGTCTATTTTTCAGCACAGTTGGTGTTCCTCCAAGCCTTGGTTTGTGCCGACACGAATCAAGGCGGAGTTTAGTCCGTAGAAATTTGCTTTCTACAAAAAAGCATAAACGGCCAGGTCTGAAAATTCTTTCATAGTGGAATAAGTTTCTTTGGCTAGTGTGTAATGGATTTCTTTATAGAGTTGAGGAAATTTATTTTTTATTAAATTAAGCCTTTCTTCAAGCAAAGATTCATCTAACTTGTTTTGATCAACAGTTAACTCAAAGTCATTTGCCATTTTTATCCAGTCATTAAAATCTTTCTGGTCATTTAAAATCGAGGCATAAATACTGGCATTCTCGTGTCTTATAGATAGAAGATCGTTTTTTCGAAAAATTTTTAAGTTAGGAACAATTTTATTCAGACTACTATTTAGTTTATCATGCAATAACGATAAATGGTCAATTGCTCTGTCATTTGGTAGCCCAAGGAAAACAAATAGCGGTACCCTCATAATTTGTTTTTTGCTTCAATCGTATGATTGTTTTATACTTTTTTTCTCCAAAACAAAAATTCACTCATTATTAAAAATATATCGCTCTAATGCTTTTTTGCGGGAGTAGAATAGGGTGGATGCTCCACTTTTGGCCATGGCTCTTTTGTCAACAGTTGCATACATTCTTCCACTGCTTTGTTGAGTTGCAGATCTTCTCCCTTTGATACTGCAAGCGCAGTGATCTTTTGTTCCACATCAGGTGGAACACCCATGTTCTCAGCCACCCATTTATTAGTATATGGATTAAAAATTCCGTTATCGGGAGCAGTCATCGCACCGCCATCTACAAAAGCATAATGTACACTTGATTTTACTAATCCGCCCCAGGTACGTGTTCCAACTAATGGCCCTACTTTTTGCTGACGAAAGATCCATGGAAAGAAATCTCCGCCGGAGCCTGCCATTTCATTGATGAGTAAAACTTTTGGTCCCAATATGCCAGCAGGCAGTCGGAAAGCTTCGCCTCCCGGTACTTCGTTTGTGACAGCAGCACGCAAACGACGAACCATCAGGTCAACCATGTAATCATCCAGCAAACCACCACCATTAAATCGTTCATCTATTACGGCTCCTTCTTTGTCTTGCTGTGCAAAATAGTAACGGTTAAAGTTGTTGAAACCTGCACCTCCTGTATTGGGCACCCATACATAACCGAGTTTGCCATGAGACAATTCATCTACTTTGCGACGATTATCTTCTATCCATGCAATACGACGTAACGCAGTTTCATTTTCTTCCGGCAACACATGTATGGTCCATGCAGCTTCTTTAGTTGGTTTACTGTTTA